>NZ_PNOZ01000030.1:0-74347 GCF_002879555.1 Verrucosispora sp. ts21
CGACTCACCCCGGCCAACAACTGACCACCTCAACAACCAAGATCAGCCGTTAACTTGACACTCCCCATCACAACGCCCCCCGTCGATCAAGAAAATTGATCGACACGCTAAACACCCCACCGACGCCCACACAAGAGCATGATCGACAACCGTCCGTTAAGGACGGTCACAGGCCGCACTTATCAGGCGGGCCATCGGATCACACCTGCCGCCGAGTATCGCCACAAAGCGCGCATCAAGGGCCTACCTCTTCGCCCGCTCAGCCAACACCTTCACGCAACGCGATCTTCAGAAAATTCTCAGCAAGAAGGGGGTTACGGTCGGAGGCAGCCTCCGACCTACTACAAGTCATCTGCAATCAGGAGGACTGGGCAGAACGCCCATAGTCGGACAACTTACCGCCACCGATAATCTCATGATCGAGGCCACAAGGTGGTGGGTGGGTAAGCTCGATTGGGTACAAAACGCACCCATGACGATGTCGCCAGAGGTAGCAGCCATGTCCAGTCAGCCGTCCGTACCCGTCGACGTCGACGTCGCCCGCCTGCGTGAGGTGCTGGACGGGCCGTGGGTCGAGGTCCGCGAGGCCCACCGCTCAGAACTCGACGACAGCTTCCTGCCGGTGTACGGCGAAAGCGGCGACCAGGCACGGGAGCGGATCACCGGGCTGCTGTCCCGGCTGCCGGTCACGATGGGCATGCCCGCCGCCTTCCCCGCCGAGTACGGCGGCCGGTCCGACATCGGCGCCTCGATCGTGGCCACCGAGATGCTGGCCCAGGTCGACCTGTCCCTGATGGTCAAGGCGGGCGTGCAGTGGGGCCTGTTCGGCGGCGCCGTGCTGTCGCTGGGCACCCGGCGGCACCACGACGCCTACCTGCGCGACATCGTCGCCGGGGACATCCTCGGCTGTTTCGCGATGACCGAGACCGGGCACGGCTCGGACGTGCAGCAGCTGCGCACCACCTGCACGTACGACCCGGCCACGCAGGCCTTCGACCTGCACACCCCGCATCAGGCGGCCCGCAAGGACTACATCGGCAACGCGGCCCGCGACGGCCGGATGGCTGTCGTCTTCGCCCAGCTGATCACCAACGGGCAGCGGCACGGCGTACACGCCTGGCTGGTCCCGATCCGCGACGCGCAGGGCAATCCGATGCCCGGGGTGACCATCGGCGATGCGGGCCCCAAGGCCGGTCTGCTCGGTGTGGACAACGGGCGGCTCAGCTTCGACCACGTCACCGTGCCCCGGGACATGCTGCTGGACCGGTACGGCCAGGTGGCCGCCGACGGCACCTACTCCAGCCCGATCGCCGACGACTCCCGACGCTTCTTCACCATGCTCGGCACCCTGGTTCGGGGCCGGGCGAGCGTGGGTGGCGCCGCGGCGGCGGCCACCAAGGTGGCGCTGACCGTCGCGGTGCGCTACGGCGACCTCCGCCGCCAGTTCAGCAGCCCCGACGCCGAGCGCGAGGTGCTGCTCAACGACTACCTGGCCCACCAGCGCAAGCTGCTGCCGGCGCTGGCCACCACGTACGCCCTGCACTTCGCCCAGGCCGAGCTGGTCGCCGCGATCGACGAGGTGCAGGGCGGCGACGGCCCGGTCGACGAGCGTCGGCAGCGGGAGCTGGAGTCGCGGGCCGCCGGTCTGAAGGCCGCGCAGACCTGGCACGCCACCCGCACCATCCAGATGTGCCGCGAGGCGTGCGGCGGGGCCGGCTACCTGGCCGAGAACCGGCTGCCCGGCCTGAAGGCCGACACCGACGTCTTCACCACCTTCGAGGGCGACAACACGGTGCTGTTGCAGCTGGTGGCCAAGGGTCTGCTCACCGGCTACCGGGACGAGTTCGGTTCGCTGGACGGCTGGGGTCGAGCCTCGTTCGTCGCCGAACAGGTCCGCGAGATGGTGTTGGAGCGTACCGCCGCACGGGCGCTCATCGAACGGCTCGTCAGCGCCGTGCCCGGCCGCGACGAGGAGGTGGCGGTCACCGACCGCGGCTGGCAGCTCAAGGCGTTCGAGGACCGTGAACGACACCTGCTCGACGGTGCGGTCCGGCGGCTGCGCAACGGCGCCAGCACCAAGAAGGACCGGCCGTTCGACATCTTCAACGACGTGCAGGACCACGTTCTGGCCGTCGCCGCCGCGCACGTCGACCGGGTCACCCTGGAGGCGTTCGTCGCCGGCATCGAGGCCACCTCGGATCCGGCGGTCAAGGCGCTGCTGTCCCGGGTCTGCGACCTGTACGCGCTCAGCGTCATCGAGACCCACAAGGGGTGGTTCCTGGAGCACGGCCGACTCACCCCGGCCCGCGCCAAGGTGATCACCGCTGTGGTGAACAACCTGCTCAAGGAGCTACGCCCGCAGATGGGCACGCTTGTGGACGGGTTCGGCATCCCGCAGACGTGGTTGCACTGCGCCATCCTGCGTGAGGAGGCCGACCGGCAGGAGGCCATGGCCGCCCACGACGCCGCCGGTGACCCGCAGACCGTCGCGGCGTAGTCGGGCCTACTTCCCGACTGTTCAGTAACGGACCGTGGCGACCACAACCGCGAAACGGCACCGGATCCTGGGGCCACACCCTCGTCGACGGGAGCCCCTGGTGATCTGGATCATCGAGAGCAAGAGCAAGCTGAGCCGAGTGTTCGCGGCCGACCTCAAGCGCCTGAGGGCCAATACGGCGGTCGCGGCACACGTCTCCCGGTCCGTGCTCAACAGCACGATCGCCGAGGTGCAGACCCCACTCGCGCCTGCGCTCGCGCCGGACGAGCCGGTGCTGGTCCTCGCCCACTCCGGCTACGACATCGACGACCGGCACGGCAGGGAGGCACCCTGGATCGGCGGGCGCTGGCTGGACGAGTTCGTCCAGGACGTCACGCTGAAGTTCACCCCCGCCGGTCTCAGTGGCCGAACCCTCTGGTTCCTGGTCTGCCACACCGGGCACGACATCACCGCGCTGGCCGACCACCTGGTCGCCGCGGGGGTGGACAACGTGACGATCTACATGCCGACGGACTTCATGTACATCAGCAACACCGGGATCCCGCACGTGCTGCTGAGCGGGGCCGACCTCGCCACCGTCAACAAGGACGTCGCCAGGTGCGACAGCGACTACCTGAGCATCCAGGGCTCGCAGCCCACCGGCAGCTACTGGGCCGGCTGCTCGATCAGCGGGCAGGTGGTCACCAAGCTGTCCGCGACGACGGTCGAGGACGCCGTCCGGGAACAGTTCGACCCGGACGGGGACGAGGCCTGAGGCCAACATGGCCGGGGACCCGAACGCGGTCCCCGGCCGCCTGCGGACGGTCGGGGACAGCAGCGGTCAGGTAGCCGGCCCGGCGGCAGGGTGTCGGCCGGGTGTCGGTCAGACGCCGAAGCCGACGCGCTTGTTGCCGCCGGTGCTGACGCCACGGATGGCCAGGGCGGCGTCCAGCGCGGCGACGGTGGACGCCCAGCCCTTGTCCTCCGCGGAGCCGGGCAGCCCGGCCCGGTCGCGGGCCTGGTCGAGGGTGTCGACGGTGAGCACCCCGTGCGCCACCGGCTTGCCCTCGTCGAGCGCGACCCGGGTCAGCCCGTCGGTGACCGACCGGCAGACATAGTCGAAGTGGGCGGTGGCGCCGCGTACCACCACGCCGAGGGCGACCACCACGTCGCAGCGGCGGGCCAGGGCCTGGGCCACCACCGGCAGTTCCACCGAGCCGGCCACCCGGGCCACCACGGCCTGCGCTCCGCACGCCTGCGCGGCGGCCACCGCCCGGTCGAGCATGTGGTCGGTCAGCTCGCCGTGCCAGCGTGCGGCGACCACGCCCACGGTCATTCCCGACGCGTCGACCGGGGTCGTCCCCGGCTCACCGAAACCCGCCATCTGTCCTACGCTCCGATCTCGTTGCCGGCCACCGGACGACCCATCGGGGCCTCGGCGGTCTCGTCCACATCGAGCAGGTGCCCCATCCGGTCCCGCTTGGTGCGCAGGTAGCGCACGTTCTCCGGGTGGGTGCGCACCGGCAGGCTCTCCCGGCCGGTGACGGTGAGCCCGTAGCCTTCCAACCCGGCCCGCTTGGCGGGGTTGTTGGTGAGCAGCCGCATCGAGCGCACCCCGATGTCGTAGAGGATCTGCGCGCCGGTGCCGTAGTCCCGGGCGTCGGCGGGCAGACCGAGGTCGAGGTTCGCGTCGACCGTGTCGCGGCCCTGGTCCTGCAACTGGTACGCCTGCAGCTTGTGCAGCAGCCCGATGCCGCGCCCCTCGTGACCACGTACGTAGAGCACCACGCCCCGCCCCTCCTTCGCCACCCGGTCCAGGGCGGCGTTGAGCTGGGGACCGCAGTCACAGCGCACCGAGGCGAAGGCGTCTCCGGTCAGGCACTCGGAGTGCACCCGGACCAGCACGTCCCGGCCGTCACCGATCTCCCCCATCACCAGGGCCACATGCTCGGCCGAGTCGGTCTCGCTGCGGTAGCCCAGCGCCCGGAACACCCCGTGCTCGGTGGGCATCCGGGCGTCGGCGACCAGTTCGACCTGCTTCTCGATGCGACGCCGGTAGGCGATCAGGTCGGCGATGGTGATCAGGGACAGCGAATGCTCGGCGCAGAACTTCTCCAGGTCCGGCAGGCGCATCATGCTGCCGTCGTCGTTGACCAGCTCGCAGAGCACCCCGGCGGGTCGCAGACCGGCCAGCCGGGCCAGGTCGACGGCCGCCTCGGTGTGTCCGGCCCGCCGCAGCACCCCGCCCGGGCGGGCCCGCAACGGCACCACGTGCCCGGGCCGGGCCAGGTCGGCGGGCCCGGTCGACGGGTCGGCGAGCAGCCGGATGGTGTGCGCCCGGTCGGCCGCCGAGATGCCGGTACTCACCCCTTCCCGGGCATCCACCGTCACCGTGTACGCCGTCTGCCGGCGGTCCTGGTTGGTGTGATGCATGGGCGGCAGGTCCAGCCGGTCGCACTCGTCCTCGGTCAGCGGTACGCAGATGAAGCCCGAGGTGTGCCGCACGGTGAACGCCAGCAGTTCCGGGGTGGCCAGTTCGGCGGCGAAGATCAGATCGCCCTCGTTCTCCCGGTCGGGGTCGTCGACCACGACGACCGGCCGACCGGCGGCGATGTCGGCGAGGGCCTGTTCGATGTCGGTGAAGGGTCCCGGCTCGCTGTGCTCGGTCATGCGACGGCCTCCGCGTAGGTGGATGGAATCGGGACGGACGCCGCGGTGGTGGCCCGCGTGGTGCGCCACCGGCTGCCCTCGGCGGTGAGCGACCGGCCGAACGCGCCGGTCACGACGCCACCGGGCCGGGCACGGGCGCGACGGCCGGGCGGGCGCCGAGCAGCCGCTCGACGTACTTGGCCAGCACGTCCATCTCCAGGTTGACCGGGTCGCCGACGGCTCGGGTGCCGAGGGTGGTCAGTGCCAGGGTGGTCGGGATCAGGCCGACGCTGAACCAGTCGTCGCCGACCTCGGCCACGGTCAGCGACACCCCGTCGATGGTGATCGAGCCCTTCTCCACCACGTACCGCGACAGCGCCACGGGCAGGCGGAACCGGACGGTCTCCCAGCGCGGTGCGGGTTCCCGCGCGAGCACCTCACCGACGCCGTCGACGTGCCCCTGCACCAGGTGACCGCCGAGGCGGCTGCCCAGCGCGGCGGCACGCTCCAGGTTGACCGGGTCCCCGGCACGCAGCGCGCCCAGCGCCGAGCGGCGCAGCGTCTCGCCCATCACGTCGGCGGTGAACACCCCGCCGTCGACGTCGACGACGGTCAGGCAGACGCCGTTGACCGCGATCGAGTCGCCGTGCCGGGCGTCGGAGGTGACCAGGGGGCCACGGACCGCGACCAGGACGGAGTCCTGCGCCGTCGGGGTCACCCCGACGACCTCACCCAACTCCTCGACGATGCCGGTGAACATGCCTAGCCCTCCCTCTTGCGGGGCAGCGCGGTGATACGTAGATCGGGACCGATCTGCGTAACGTCGGTGATCTCCAAGTCGATGGCCTCGGCGATGGTGGTCACACCGGCGTCGACCAGAGCCGCCGGGCCCGCGCCGAGCAGCCGGGGTGCGAGATAGCCGACGACCCGGTCGACCAGGCCGGCGGCGAGGAACGCCCCGGCCAGCGTCGGCCCGCCCTCCAGCAGCACGGCCCGCACCCCCTTGGTGTGCAGGCCGGCCAGCAGCGCGTGCAGGTCCACCCCGCCGTCCGGGCCGGCGCCCACCTCGGCCGCGGTGGCGATCCAGGTGCGGGCGGCGGCGTCGCGGACCTGGGCGTCGAGCGGGGTACGCCCGGCGGAGTCGACCACCACGCGCAACGGTTGCCGGATGGCCAGGCTGCCGTCACGCAGGTTGCGCACGGTCAGTCGCGGGTCGTCGGCGAGGACCGTGCCCACCCCGACGATCACCGCGTCGACTGTCGCGCGGAGGGCGTGCACGTCCATCCGGGCCGCCTCGGACGTGATCCACATGCTGGTGCCGTCGGCCGCCGCGGAGCGGCCGTCGAGCGTCGCCGCGTACTTCCAGATCACGTACGGCCAGCCCCGGCGCATCGCGGTCAGCCAGGCGACATTGCCGTTCTCCGCTTCGGTGGCGCGTACCCCCAGGTCGACCCGGATGCCGGCGGCCCGCAGCGTCGCCGCACCCCCGGCGGCGACCGGGGTGGGGTCCGGCACCGCGATCACCACGCGCGCCACCTGCGCCTGCACCAGGGCGTTGCTGCACGGGCCGGTGCGACCGGTGTGGTCGCAGGGCTCCAGGGTGACCACCGCGGTGCCGCCCTTCGCCCGGTGCCCGGCCTGGGCCAGCGCGACGATCTCGGCGTGCGGCCCACCGGCGTACGCGTGGAAGCCCTCGCCGACCACCTCGCCGTCGGCGTCGAGCAGCACACAGCCGACCACCGGATTGGGACTGGTCGTGCCGAGCCCGCGCGCCGCGAGTTCGATCGCGCGACGCATCGCCTCGTCCACGGAGACGCTCGCCATCGCCTGACCCCTGCCCTCTCGCTGTCCAGGGCGCGGGCGGGGAGGCGACAGGGCAGGCATGCGGGCGGAATCCGGGAACGGCACAGCCGCCCCGGCAGGGAGGGTGCGCACGCCACGACACGGCGAGCACCGACCCCTTCCGATCCGCGCGCTGTCTCCCATCCGGACTGTCTGGGCGCGGACGAGCCGCACCCAACCGTCGGCCCCGGATTCTCACCAGGTCCACCGGGCGGACGAACCGCTCCCGGGTCGCGGGCTTACCACAGTCGGACCGTGGATCACCGCCGGTTCGGAATTACACCGAGTCCCGCCAGCGCGTGGTGGGTACTGAGGGAAAGTCTTACACGGCGAGTGGGTGGTTTGGCCAGAGCGGCGAGCTACTTCACATGACGCTGATTCGGATCGGAGACGCCGCGCCGACGATCCACCGCCACGTACGAACCGGGCTGGCTCTTGGCCACGCTCTTCATCTCCGAGGCGATGGTCATCGCCTCAAGTGGGCTGGTCAGACGCTTGTCGGCGTCGGAAACGCAGACCCCGATGGACAGCGTCACCAAAGCCGCTTTTCGCATGTTTCCGCGCCGGTCCTTCAGCTCCACGTACCCCCGTTCGCGGTCCGTGGGGTCGTACAGCGCGTCGGCCGCCTTCTCGAAATCTGCGGAAACTCGGGACGTCAACGCCAGAACCTGATCCGGGGTACAGACGAACACGAAGTCGTCACCGCCGACGTGACCGAGGAAGGCCGGCGGCGGCGCCACCGAGACCACCGCCTGGTGCAGGGTCCGGGCCAACGCGGCGATGAAGTCGTCGCCCCGGACGAACCCGTACCGGTCGTTGACGCTCTTGAACCGGTCGATGTCGATGTACCCGACCGCGTAGTCGGTGCCGCTGCGGACCCGGTCGGCGATCTCCCGGCGGATACGGCTGTTGCCCGGCAGCCCGGTCAGCGGGGAGACCTCACGGAACTCCTTGTTGCGGCGCAGCGTCGAGGTGACCCGGGCCAGCAGTTCCAGGGTGTCGAAGGGCTTGACCAGATAGTCGTCAGCGCCCGCGCTGAGCCCGTTGACCTTGTCCTGGGTCATCCCCTTGGCGGTCAACATGATCACCGGCAGGACCGCGGTCATCGGGTCGGCCCGCAGCCGCCGGGTCAGCTCCAGACCGTCGATGCGAGGCATCATCAGGTCCACCACGGCGAGATCGGGACGCTGCCGTTCGATCAGCTCCAACGCCTCCTGACCGTCGCTGGCCAGCATGACGTCGAAACCGTGCAGCCGCAGGTTGAACTCGACGAAACGGGCGATGTCCTCGTCGTCGTCGACGACGAGGATCACGTCCCTGCGGTCACCGGCGGCCTCCACCTCACTGCCCGTCGGCCGCGCGCTCCGCCAACTGCCGCAGCCGGCGTACCGCCTCGGCCGGATCGTCGGCGCCGTAGACCGCGGTGCCCGCGACGAACGCGTCGGCACCGGCCGCCGCGGCCTGCTCGATGGTGTCGGCGGCGATCCCACCGTCGACCTCGATGCGCAGTTCCAGGTGGCCGGCGTCCCGGTGCCGGCGGACAGCGCGGACCTTGTCCAGCAGCTGCGGAATGAACCGTTGACCACCGAACCCGGCCTTGATCGTCATCACCAGCAGCGTGTCGAAGTTCGGCAGCAGGTCCAGGTACGGCTCGATCGGGGTGTCCCGGTCGATCGCCAGTCCCGCCTTGGCCCCGGCCGCACGCAGATCCTTGGCCAGCGCCACCGGATCGTCACACGCCTCGGCGTGGAAGGTGACGTTGTAGGCACCGGCGTCGGCGTAGCCGGGCGCCCACCGCTGCGGATCTTCGATCATCAGGTGGACGTCGAAGGGGATCTCGGTGGCGGCGCGCAGGCTCTGCACGACCGGCAACCCGATGGTCAGGTTCGGCACGAAGTGGTTGTCCATCACATCGACGTGCAACCAGTCCGCGGCGTTCTCGACGGCACGGACCTCTTCGGCGAGGCGGGCGAAATCAGCGGCGAGGATGCTCGGCGCGACGATCAGCGGCGGTACGGTCACGCGGCCAGTGTACGAAGGCGGCCAGCGACCGCCGGCAGCACGGCACCATCTGACGGACACCGCGTGACCCAGAGGTGACCAATGGTGCAGAATGGCACCCGCCGGAGGCGATGGCACGGTGCGCGGGTGGTCCCGACTGGCCAGACGGGGAAATCGCGGCGACACTCCATCCGGGACGGTGACGGTAACGTGCAGGCCGATTGGCACGGGAGCCGACAACCGGGCACCGGCTCCCGGAAAGGGCGGACGATGCGACGGTGGTTCGCAGCGCTGGCGTTGGCGAGCGCGGCTGCGATTGCACTGAGTGGCTGTGTACGGCAGGGCGCGACGGACGGCGACCTCACCGACGACTGGCCCGCGCTGCGCGTGCCGACGATGTTCGTCCCGGCGACCGACGCCTGCCTGCCGCGGGTCACCGCGATCGTGCAGGCGAGCACCTACGAGACGGTCGACTGCGCGCGTAACCATCTGGCCGAGGCGGTGCACGTCGGCGCGTTCACCGGACGGGCGGCCAACGGTCCGCGACCCGAGCCCGGTTCCGCGGCGCTGCGCACCGCGCGGGTCGAGTGCGACCAGCGGGCCCGGCTGGTGCTCGGCGGCGACTGGCACGTCGCCCGGCTGACCCTGAACATCGCCCTGCCGTCGGTGTCGGCCTGGAACGGCGGCGCGCGCTGGTTCCGCTGCGACCTGAGTGAGACCGACAGCATCGACAACACCCGGCCGGTCAACCGCACCGGCAGCCTGCGCGGGGCGCTGATCGGCGACTCGCCGCTGGTGCACCGCTGCTTCGACCCCAAGCTGATCGGCAACAGCCTGAACTACATGGCGCCGGTGCTGTGCACCGAGCCGCACGGCGCCGAGTTCGTCGGGGTGTACACCGAGCGGGACATGACCTGGGACGAGTTCAGCAACTCGGCCGGCCAGGCACACCGCCGTTGCATGTCGCTGATCGCCGAGTACGCGGACGTACCGAACAACTCCGACCTGCCCTACCGCGCCGGCTCGATCTTCTATCCGCCGTCGCAGCGCGAGTGGGAGGAGGGCGACCGGGGCGTGCGCTGTCTGTTGTGGAGCGACGATCGCAAGCTCACCGGCTCGATGCGGGGGGTCGGCCCGCAGGGACTCCCCGTGACGTGATCACCGTGCCGTATGCTGCCGCTGCGCGAGCCGGCGGGCGGGGCGAGCGCGGACGGCGGGAGGGCCGACGGGGATGCGACGATGGCTGACCGGAATCGCGCTGGGCACGGTGGTGACGCTGGCGCTGGCCGGCTGCACGAAGCCGGCCGGGATCGACGGCGACCTCAGCGACGACTGGGCACCGATGGCCGCGCCCGCCGTGTTCACCCCTGAGTCGCCGACGTGTCACGCCCAGCCGGAGGCGATCGGCTATGTCCGCGCGTACGCCCCGGTGGACTGCGATCAGCCGCACCGGGCCGAGACCCTGCACGTCGGTACGCTGCCCTCGGCCGACACACCGACGCCACCGGGATACGACAGCGACCCGATGCGTACCGCCTTCGCCGAGTGCGACCGTGAGGTGCGTACGGCCCTGGGGGCCGACTGGCGGAGCGGCCGGATCGGGATGAGCGTCGTCTTCCCCGCACCGGCGGCATGGACCGGCGGAGCACGCTGGTTCCGCTGCGACGTGACCGAAGACCGTGGCCTGGACGCCCCGATCCCGGTAGAACGCACAGCCAGCCTGTCCGGGGCCCTGGCCGGGCCGTCGCCGCTGCGGCATGGTTGCTTCGACGCCAAGACCAGCGACGACGAGGTCACCGAGATGGTCGCCGTGAAGTGCACGGCGCGGCACCGGGCCGAGTTCGTCGGCGTCTGGAAGGCGCCGAACAGCAGCTATCGGGCTTTCCTGGACAACGCCGAGCGGACCCATCGCAACTGCCGCAGCCTGGTCGCGAAGTTCGCCAAGGTGCCGGACGACGACAACGTCCAGTACCGCGTCGGCACCATCTTCTACCACCCCAGCGAGACCGGGTGGCACAGCGGCAACCGGGGCGTGCAGTGCTTCCTGTGGAGCGGCGAGCGCGTCCTCACCCGTTCGATGAAGGGCGCCGGCAGCCGAGCCCTGCCGATCACCTGAGGCGACCGGCCGGGCTCGGCCTCAGCTGCGGCGCAGCACGGCGAGGAACATCGCGTCGGTGCCGTGCCGATGCGGCCACAGCTGCACCGTCGGCCCGTCCCCCAGCCCCGGCATCCCCGCCGGCAACAACGGCCGGGCGTCGACGAAGTCCACCGAGGCCCCGGACCGGCGGGCCGCCTCGGTGACCGTCACATGGGTCTCCACGGTGTGCGGGGAACAGGTCACGTAGGCCACCACGCCACCCGGACGGACCGCACGGAGCCCGGCGGTGAGCAGCTCGCGCTGCAACCGGGTCAACGCCGGCAGGTCCGAGGGCTGACGCCGCCACCGCGACTCCGGACGGCGGCGCAGCGAACCCAGACCAGTGCACGGGGCATCGACCAGCACCCGGTCGAAGTGCCCCTCAGGCAGCTTCGGCTCGGCGCCGACCAGCCGCCCGTCGGTGTGCAACACGGTCACCGGCAGGCCACGGGTGGCACCCTCGACCAGACGCGCCCGATGCTCGGCCACCTCCACCGCGGTCACTCGCGCGTCGCGCTGCGCGGCGAGCGCGCCGAGCAGCCCCGCCTTGCCGCCCGGCCCGGCGCACAGGTCGAGCCAGCGGCCGTCCGGGCCGTCGATCGGCGCCACCGCCAGAGCGTTGGCGACGAGCTGGGAACCCTCGTCCTGGACGTGGGCACGCCCGTCGGCCACCGCCGGCAGGTCGCCGGGGGCACCGCCACCGAGATAGACGGCGTACGGCGAGAAGGCGCCCGGCGCGCCACCGGCGGCGTCGGCGAGCTCGACCGGGTCGGCGAGACCCGGGCGGGCGCACAGGTGCACCGGTGGGCGTTCGTTGTCCTCGATCAGCAGCCGGGTGGTCTCGCCGAGGTCACCGCCGAGCGCCTCGGAGAACGCCCTGACGATCCACTGTGGATGACTGTGGGCGAGAGCCAGGTGACCGATCGGGTCGGTCTCCATCGACGGGGCGAGGCGCGACACCCACGCGTCCAGGTCACACGCCGCGACCTCGCGCAGCACCGCGTTGGCGAAACCGGTGGCGCCCTGACCGACCATCCGGACCAGGTCGACGGTCGAGGAGACCGCCGCGTGCGGCGGCACCCGGGTGTGCAGCAACTGGTACGCGCCGATGCGCAGCGCGTCGCGGACCGGCGGGTCGATGCGCTGCACGTCCCGACCGGCGGCCGAGGTGAGAATCGCATCGAGGGTGCCGGAATGCCGCAGCGTGCCGTAGGTCAGCTCGGTGGCGAAGGCGGCATCCCGCCCGAACAGCCCCTCCTCACGCAGGATCGACGGCAGCACCAGATTGGCGTACGCGTCGTCCCGGTTGACCGCGGCGACAGCCTGGTACGCGGCGTACCGGGGGCGGTCCACCGTCGGACGCGCAGGGCGCGTGCCCCGACGGTCCGTTCCCCCGCGGGGCGCAGTGTCCCTCACGCCAGTTCCTCCCCGGCACTGACCCGGACGCCGCGCGCCCAGTCGGTCGCCGGCATGGCCCGCTTGCCTGCCGCCCGCACCTCGCCGAGGCGAACCGGGACGGTGGCCGTGCCGACCAGCACCCGCGCCTTCTCCACCTTCAGCTCCCCGGGCTTGAGGGCGTCGGCGTCCGGTGCCGCGACGACCGGTCCCAGCTTCACCCGCTCGCCTCGGAACGTCGTCCACGGCCCGGGCGCCGGGGTGCAGGCACGAATCCGACGGTCGACCGCGAAGGCGGGATCCGACCAGCGGACCCGGGCGTCCTCCACGGTCAGCTTCGGTGCCAGGGTCACCCCGTCGGCGGGCTGCGGCTCGGCGCGGGCGGTGCCGTCGGCCAGCGCGTCCAGCACCGCCACCAGCAGCCCGGCACCGGAGTGCGCCAAGCGCTCCAGCAGATCACCGGAGGTGTCGGCGGGGCGGATCTCGTCGGTGAGCGTGCCGTAGACCGGACCGGTGTCCAGCCCTTCCTCCAACTGGAAGACGCTGGCACCGGTGAGTTCGTCGCCGTGCAGCACCGCGTGCTGCACCGGCGCGGCACCGCGCCAGGCGGGCAGCAGCGAGAAGTGCAGGTTCACCCAGCCCAGTCGGGGAATCTCCAGCGCGGCCGGCGGCACCAGCGCGCCGTAGGCCACCACCGGCACGCAGTCCGGGGCGAGATCGCGCAGCCGCTCCAGGAACTCCGGCTCACGCGGACGGGCCGGGGTGAGCACCTCGACGCCGTGCTCGTCGGCCCAGGCGCCCACGGGGGAACGGACCAGGCCACGACCGCGACCGGCCGGCGCGTCGGGGCGGGTGACCACGGCGATCAGCTCGTGCCGGGACTCGGCCACGGCGGCGAGGGCGGGCACGGCGACGGCCGGGGTTCCGGCGAAGATCACACGCATGCCGGTCACCGCCCCAGACCGAAGGGGCTGCCGGCGGCGTGCGGACTCACCTTGACCGTGGGCGGGGCGGCGTCGTCGTACCACTCGGCCTGACGGATCGCCTTCATCGCCTCCTTGCGACCGGCCGGGTCCAGCCGGTCGATGAACAGCACGCCGTCGAGGTGGTCGGTCTCGTGCTGCACGCAGCGGGCCATCAGGCCGGTGCCGACGATCTGCAACGGGTCGCCGTAGCCGTTGAAGCCCTTGGCGATCACGTTCTGCCGACGCTTGGTGTCGAAGTACATCCCGGGGATGGACAGGCATCCCTCCGGGCCGTCCTGCTCCTCGGCGTCGGGAAACTCCAGCACCGGGTTCACCAGGTGACCCACCACGTCGTCGACGTCGAAGGTGAACACCCGCAGGCCCACACCGAGCTGCGGCGCGGCGAGACCCGCCCCGGCGCTGTCACGCATGGTGTCGGTCAGGTCGGCGATGAGCTTGCGCAGCTCCACGTCGAAATCGACAACCGGATCGGCCGGCGTGCGCAGCACCGGATCGCCGAACAGACGGATGGGCTGGACGGTCACGCGGGTTGACTCCTTAACGGGCGGGCGGTAGTGCCGTACCAGTCTACGGAGTGTCCGTGGCCGTCCCGACCGGCGCACCATGATCGGCGACCGGGGCCAGCTCACCCACGGTGACCGGCAGCGTCTCGTACCCGCGCAGGGTCAGCCGCGACCGGCGCCGGGGCGTACCCGACAACGCCAGCGCGGGCAGCCGGCGCAGCAGCCGGGTGAAGGCGACCTGCCCCTCCAGCCGGGCCAACCCGGCACCCAGGCAGTAGTGCGGGCCGGCCCCGAAGGACAACGGGCTCAGCAGCGCCCGCCACGGGTCGAAGCGGGCCGGCTCGGGGTAGCGCCGGGGATCGCGGTTGGCCGCCCCGAGCAGCAGCAGCACCCAACTGCCGGCCGGCAGCAGCACCCCACCGGCGCGCAGCGTCTCGCTGCTGGTGCGGCTGGTCAGTTGGACCGGCGAGTCGTAGCGGAGCAGCTCGTCGACGTACGCCGGGGCGTGTTCCGGGTGCTGTCGCAGCACGTCGGCGGCGCGGCGATGGGCCAGCAGCACGGCCAGACCGTTGCCCAGCAGGTTGGTGGTGGTCTCGAATCCCGCGACGAGCAGGACCACGAGGTTGGCCAGCAGCTCGTCGCCGGTGAGCCGGTCACCGGCGTCGTGCGCCTGCACCAGGGCGGTGGTCAGGTCGTCGGCCGGCCTGCGTCGACGCGCCGCCACCAGCTCGGTGAAGTAGCCGACCAGCTCGGTGGCACCGGCGTCGGCGACCACCAGGTCGTCCCAGGTGATCTCGGGTTCCAGGACGCCGGTCAGATCGGCCGCCCACCGCCGGAACAACGGACGGTCGACGGCGGGCACCCCGAGCAGCGCGCAGATCACCGCCACCGGCAGCGGATAGGCGAAGTGGGCCATGAAGTCGACGGGTCGACCGCCACGGCCGGCCGACGCCATCGCCTCGATCAACTCGTCGGCCTGGGCGGACACCACGTCCCGCATGGCCGCGATCCGGCGTGGGGTGAAGGCCCCGGCAGCGAGTCGGCGCATCCGGCTGTGATCCGGCGGGTTGGTCTCCAGCATCGACCGGGCGATCGTGGACAGGGCCGGGCTGTCGCGCCACTGCGGCAGCATCATGTCGCGCCACGTGTCGTCGGACACCCGCATCCGGGGGTCCCGCAGGAGCTCGTCGACCTCGGCATAGCCGGTGACCGCGTACAGGCCCGGACCGGTCTGGACCACCGGCCCGTGGGCACGCAGCCGCTCGTACGCCGGATAGGGGTCGAGGCGTCCCTCGGGCGACATGAGGGTGGCGAAGGTCTCCGCAGGGTCCATGACTGGCCTCCCCGGTGTGCCGGAAGGCTTCATCATGCCCGCCGCACGCCACCCGGCGCGCACGGCGCCGGGTGATCGATCAGCGCGCCGCCCGAATGCTCAGCACGACGGCCGGGCGGTCAGCCGAGGCCACCGGGCTCCCCGGCCAGCACCGCGTCCCCGGCGAGCAGGGCGTGCTCGGGCAGCGGCAGGCGGATGTCGTGGGCCGCCTCCCAGTCGTGGATCAGGCTGGGGCGGGCCTGGGCGGCGAAGAAGTCGACAGCGCTCGTGGTGCCCACCACCGGCTCGTCGACCTCGGCGACCAGCCGGCCGGGCACCAGCCGGAAGCCGTTGCGCAGGGCGGCGCTGAGCCGACGGTGCCCGTTGATCACGAAGAAGTACTCGCCGGTGTAGCCCAGTTCCAACGGCTCCAGCCCCGTCTCGCCAGCCTCGGCCACCTCCCCGACGTACGTCGAGTCCCACATGCCACGCAGACCGGCGACGTCCTCGGTCGGGTAGACCCGCGCCGGGTCGAGCAGCAGCAGCGGCGGCGCGGTGCGCAGCACCTCGGGGGCGAGCTGACCCTCGTACACCTCGATGATGCGCTCGATCACCTCGTCGGCGGGGGCCCGGGTGGTGTCGCAGACCAGGTCGTAGTTACGCAGCCGGGCCTTGTCCACGCCGTAGCGGACCAGGAACCGGCCCCGCTCGCTCTCGCTGCGTTCCCGGAGCTTGGCCTTGGCCTCCTCCAGCGAGGTGTAGCTCTCCGCCGGCCCGGAGGGGCGCAGCAGCACCCGGCGGGCCGCCTCACCCGGCTCGGTGATCATGTGCACCTTGAGTGCGTCGGTGAAGAAGTGCCAGGCCAGCCGCGAGTCCATGACGAGGCTCTCACCGGAGGCGGCGATGTCGCTCTGGAGCTGGTCGACGTAGCCGTCGACGGCCTGGTCCAGCTCGGCGTGCAGATTGAGCTGGAGCGCAGTCATCTGGCGCTCCTGGGCCATCTGCCGGTAGAGGTCGCCGACACTGACCCGGCGCAACCCCAACCGCTTGGCGATCTCCACCGACACGGTGCTCTTGCCGCTACCGAGGTCACCGTTGAAGACGATCGACTGACGAACGGTCACGACTGGCCCACCCCTGATAACCGGCTGATTTGGAAGCATCGATATCGCGCCGGACCGACGCGGTCGCGCCGTCCTGCGACAACCCCTACCCTTGCGCGCCTGCCGCCGCGCCGTGACCTGGAGCTGTCGTGCGCCCCGGCATGACGGGCGACTCTATCACCTTCGGTACGGCGGCCCCGAAGACACGACCACCGACGCGCGCCGTCGACACGCACGGCAATGACGGCCTCACCTTTGGCAGATAATTGCCGTGTCGACCGCCACACAAACCTGAAAACGCACAGATGGCGCGAAGGGCATGGGCGGGTGGCGTCAGAACATCGCGAGCGGGTCGACCTGCAGGCGTACCGAGTCGGCCGCCTTCCGGGCGCTGCGCACCCCGGCCGCCGCGTGCAACGCCTCGGCCAGCGCCGCCGCCCGCGCCCGGGGCACCCGGACGAGCATCCGCTCCCGGTCACCGTCGGCCGGCACCGGACCGAGCAACTGCGCCTCCTCGGGCAGGCGCGCCTGCGCCAACAGGTCGGCCACGGCATCCGGCGCACCGGTCAGGCTGGCCATCCGCACGGCCGGCGGGAAGCCGAGTTCCCGCCGCTCGGCCAACTCGCGGGCAGCGAACCAGGCGGGATCCCAGCGCAGCAGCGCCTGCACAGGGGCGAGCGCGCCGTCGGCCACCACCACGACCCGGCCCCCATCGGCGGCCGGCCGGGCCAACGCGGCGGCCGCCGCCCACCGCCGCAGCGCCTCCTCCCCCGCGCGCAGGTCGGCCCGGGTGAGCAGAGCCCACGTGTCCAGCAGCAGCACCGCCCCGTAGCCACCCTCGGCGACCGGCTCGGCACCCGGAGTGGCGATCACCAGTCCGGCGCCGCCGGGAACGTCCGCCAGCACCTCCTCCCGGCCGGAGGTCCGCACCGGCACACCGGGAAAGGCCCGCCCCAGTTCCTCGGCGGTCCGTCGGGCCCCGGTGACCGAGGCCCGCAACCGCCGCCCACCGCAGTGCGGGCAGGCGTACGCGGCCGCCACCCGCGCGCACCAGCGACAGGCCGGGGTCCCACCGGCGGACGGCAGCGCCAACGGCCCGGCGCAGTGCGCACAGCGTGCCGGGGTACGACAGTCGTCGCAGGCCACCGACGGCAGGTAACCGCGGCGGGGCACCTGCACCAGCACCGGAGACTCCGCCCGCAGCGCCTCCCGGGCAGCGGTCCAGGCCAGGCTGGGCAGACGGGCGGTCGCCGCCGCCGGATCACGGGCCAACTGAGGGTCGTCACCTGTCGGCGTCACCGCCGGGGTACGGGCCCGCAGCACCTCCCGGGCCGCCACCACCTCGCGGGCCCACCCGGTCTCCACCAGCAGTTGCGCCTCGGCGGTGCGGGCGTAGCCGCCGACAAGTGCCGCGGCCTCGTCGAGCTGGGCACGGGTGAGCAACACCTCACGGGCGTGCGGGTACGGTGCCCGCGGCTCGGCGTGCAGGTCGTCGCCGTCGTCCCAGATCGCCACCAGACCCAGCCGGGCCACCGGGGCGAACATGGCGGCCCGGGTGCCGATGACCACCGGCGCATCGTGGTGGCGGGCGGTGAGGAAGGCGCGGTAGCGGCGGGCCGGGCCGAGCGCGGCGGAGAGGCAGACGTGCCGGTCCGGCCCGAGGGTCGCGGTCAACGCGGCGTCCAGCCGATCCAGGTCCCGACCGTCGGCGACCACGACCAGCGCGCCCCGGCCGGCGGCCACGGTCGCGGCGACCGCGGTGGCGTACCTCGCCGCCCAGTCCTCGCCCGGCAATGCCGACCAGACGGCCCGGGCCGGGCGACCGTCCGCGAGGGCCCGCAGCAGCGCCGGCCCGGCCGGGTAGTCCCGCCAGCCGCCCGGCTCGACGGGTCCGACCGGTCCATCGGCCGCGACGGCCGGCATCGGCGGCCCGACGGAAGTGGAAACGGCTCCGGTGAAAGCGGAAACCGGTTCGGCGGGCGGGGTGGGCGTCGCGGTGGCGTCGGTGCGGGGAAGGAACTCCTTCTCCACCCGCGCGTGCCGGGGTGGGATAGCCAGACGCAGCACGTCGGCGAGGCTGCCGGCGTACCGGTCGGCGACCGCACGGGCCAGCCGGAGCACCTCCGGGGCGAGCACCGGCACCGGCGAGACCACCTTCTCCAGGTACGCCAGCCGGGGATGATCGGAATGGTCGAGGCGTTCCAGCAGCCAGCCGTCGACCTGCTGGCCGGCGAAGCGCACCTTCACCCGTACGCCGGGCCGCGCGTCCTCGCCCAGCCCGTGCGCCACCAGGTAGTCGAAGGGGCGATCCAAATGGGGCAGCGGCACGTCGACGCAGACACGAGCGACCGGCGACCCGTCCTCGGGCCGCCGGTCGTCTCGCCTGGTGCCGGTCAGGCTCCCGCGGCCGACTTGAGGTCGGCGGCCCGGTCGGTGCTCTCCCAGGTCAGCTCCGGCAGTTCCCGGCCGAAGTGACCGTAGGCGGCGGTCTGCGCGTAGATCGGGCGCAGCAGGTGCAGATCCCGGATGATGGCGGCCGGACGCAGGTCGAAGACCTCGTTCACCGCCTTCTCGATCGAGGCCACCGGCACGGTCTCGGTGCCGAACGTCTCGATGAACAGGCTCACCGGGTGCGCCTTGCCGATGGCGTAGGCGACCTGCGCCTCGCACCGCTCGGCCAGGCCGGCGGCGACCACGTTCTTGGCCACCCACCGCATCGCGTACGCGGCCGAGCGGTCGACCTTCGACGGGTCCTTGCCGGAGAAGGCGCCACCGCCGTGGCGGGCGTAACCGCCGTAGGTGTCCACGATGATCTTCCGGCCGGTCAGGCCGGCGTCGCCCATCGGGCCACCGATCTCGAAGCGTCCGGTCGGGTTGACCAGCAGCCGGTAGCCGTCGGTGTCCAGGCCGAGGCTCTCCAGCTCCGGGGCGATGACGTGGTCACGCACGTCCGGCGTGAGCAGCGACTCCAGCGAGATGTCGGCGGCGTGCTGGCTGGACACGACGACGGTGTTGAGCCGTACCGGCCGCAGCCCTTCGTACTCGATGGTGACCTGGGTCTTGCCATCGGGCCGCAGGTAGGGGACGGTGCCGTCCTTGCGGACCGCGGCGAGGCGACGCGCCAGCCGGTGCGCCAGGGCGATCGGCAGCGGCATCAGCTCAGGCGTCTCGGAGCAGGCGAAGCCGAACATCATGCCCTGGTCGCCGGCGCCCTGCGCGTCGAGCGCGCTCTCCGACGCACCGGTACGCAACTCGAAGGCGTTGTCGACACCCTGGGCGATGTCCGGTGACTGGGAGCCGATGGAGACGCTGACACCGCACGAGGCGCCGTCGAAGCCCTTCTTCGACGAGTCGTAGCCGATGCCGAGGATGGTCTCCCGCACGATCGTCGGGATGTCGGCGTACGCCTTGGTGGTCACCTCGCCAGCGACATGCACCTGACCCGTGGTGATCAGGGTCTCCACCGCCACCCGGCTGTGCGGGTCCTGGCTGAGGAGGGCGTCGAGGATGCCGTCGCTGATCTGGTCGGCAATCTTGTCCGGGTGGCCTTCCGTGACCGATTCGGACGTAAATAGGCGGCGTGTCACGGCACTCCTAAGTCAGTGGATGTCGTTCGGCGGCAGTGTAGTCACCAACAGGTACGGGTACGTCGATGGTCGTCTAGCGGTCCACCCGTAAGGAGGAGCCTGCTCCCAGCCTAACGACGACCTGATCCCACACCTGGTCGGCGAGATCCTCCTTGGACTGTTCGGCCAGCCGGGTGACCGAACCGTCCACGTCGATCACGGTGGCCGCGTTCGTGTCGGCGCCGAAGACCTTGTCCGGCCCGACCTCGTTGATGACGATGAGGTCGGCCCGTTTCCGGGCGAGCTTGGCGCGGCCGTTGGCCTCGGCGTCGCCGGTCTCGGCGGCGAAGACCACCAGCACCTGCCCCGGCCGCCGGCGCTGACCCAGCTCGGCGGCGATGTCCGGGTTGGTCACCAGGTCGATGGTGGGCGCCAGCCCGTCGTCGGTCTTCTTGATTTTGCCGGGTGCGTAGGTCGCCGGCCGGAAGTCGGCCGGCGCCGCCGCCATCACCACCGCGTCGGCCTCGACCGCGGCCTTCAGCGTGGCGTCCCGCAGCTCGGCGGTGGTGCCCACCCGGACCAGGTCGACCCCGGCCGGATCGGGCAGCGACACGTTCGCCGAGATCAACGTGACCCGGGCGCCACGGGCCACCGCCGAGCGGGCGAACGCGTAGCCCTGTTTGCCGGAGGACCGGTTACCCAGGAAGCGCACCGGGTCCAGCGGCTCCCGGGTGCCCCCGGCGGTGACCACCACGTGCCGGCCGGTCAGGTCGGCCGGGGCGGCGACACCCCGGGCCAGGGTCCGGCGGGCGACGGCGAAGATCTCCGCCGGGTCGGGCAGCCGACCCTTGCCGGTGTCGGCCCCGGTGAGCCGTCCCACGGCGGGCTCGATGACCCGCACCCCCCGACGTCGCAGCGTCGCCACGTTCTCGACGGTGGCGGGATGCTCCCACATCTCGGTGTGCATGGCCGGTGCCAGCACCACCGGGCAGCGGGCCGTGAGCAGAGTGTTGGTGAGTAGGTCGTCGGCGATGCCCTGGGCGGCCTTGGCCAGCAGGTCGGCGGTGGTGGGTGCGACCACCACCAGGTCCGCCTGCTGGCCGAGCCGCACGTGCGGCACCTCGTGCACGTCGGAGAAGACGTCCTCGGCGACCGGTTGCCCGGACAGCGCGGCCCAGGTCGGCGCGCCGACGAACCGCAGCGCGGCGGCGGTCGGTACGACCCGGACCTGGTGGCCCGACTCGGTGAACAGTCGCAGCAGTTCACACGCCTTGTACGCGGCGATCCCGCCGCCGACCCCGAGGATGATCCGGGCGCTCATCGAACGCGGAACGGTTACGGCTGGTCGGTCGGTTCAGCGGTGAGCAGACCCGCGTTGATCTCACGCATCGCGATGGAGAGCGGCTTCTCCTGAGGGGTGGTCTCGACCAGCGGGCCGACGTACTCGAGCAGACCCTCGCCGAGCTGGCTGTAGTAGGCGTTGACCTGACGCGCACGCTTGGCCGCGAAGATGACCAGGGCGTACTTCGACGTGGTCTTCTCCAGGAGCTCGTCGATCGGCGGGTTGGTGATGCCTTCTGGGTTGGCGATGGATCCCACGGATAACCTCTGCGTCTTTCGCACGGACCGCGCGAACGCGGTGCCGGCGCTCAACCGCGCGGACGCGGCCGGGCCGGAGCCAGGAAGGAAGAACCGATGAATCCTACCAGTTCGTCCACGACCTGCTCAGTGCGGTCGTACGACACGGCGTGGTCGAAGGCCGCCGTCACGGTCGGAGCCGGACTCCGACCGGGTGGGTGAAGCAACACCAGGCGGGCCTGCGGCCAGGCGGCCCGCACCAGCAGCGCCCCGTCCAGGTCCAGGGGCAGCAGGATCGGCACTCCGGCGGCGACGCGGCTGCGCAGCGGGGCGATCTCGGTGCCCCGGCGGTACGCACCGAGCCGGCTCCACTCCAGCAGCTCACCGGCGGCCAGCCGCCGGTCGAACTGCTCAGGGGTCAGGAAATGGCGATCGACCCCGTCGAGCTCGCCCTCACGTCGGGGGCGGGTGGTGACCGGAATCGGCCGCCACACGGACGGAGAACGCGCCCGGACCAACTCGACGACACTCTCCCTACCGGCACCGGATGGGCCAGCCAGGACAGTGAGCCGAGCCGCCGGGCGCGTCTCGTCATCCAAGCTCACTGCTTGTTTCTACACGCAGCCACACTCAGTTGGCGGCGAACTCCCCAAGCAGGGCCTTGCGCTGCTGCTCGCCGAGGCCACGCAGGCGACGGCTGTCGGCGATCTTGAGCTTCTCCATGATCTGGGTGGCCCGGATCTTGCCGATGCCCGGCATCGCCTGCAGCACGGCCGACACCTTGAGCTTGCCGACGACGTCGTCGGACTCGGCCCGTTCGAGAACGGCTCCGAGGGTGGTCTTGCCCTGCTTGAGCTGCTCCTTCAGCTCGGCACGGGCTTTGCGGATCTCCGCAGCCTTCTCCAGCGCGGCTGCGCGCTGCTCGGGGGTCAGTGACGGGAGCGGCACCAGTTCTCCTCAGGTCCCTATCGCGACGGGCGGGACGCACCGCCGCATCTGTGAAACGTGGTGTCGCTGTGAACCAAGGGGTTCCCAGCGCGGGGAAAACTAGCGGTCAACGGAGCTTTCGGCAACGTGGGCGCGCGATGATCACCACAAAGTGACCGAGCCGTCAGTCAGTCATGACAGCTTGAGTGCGGCCCGGCAGTCGGCGACCGTTCGGTCGGCTGCGGCCCGCAGAGCCTCCGGGTCTGGGCCCGCTCCCAACACCTCTCGGGAGTACGACGGCAGCACGGCGGGCAGGCTCGAGCCGAACACGACGCGGAGATCCGCCGCCGTGGCGCCCTGCGCGCCGAGGCCCGGCGCGAGCAACGGACCGTTCATCGCCGACAGGTCGCAGCCGGTCTCGCCGACCGTCGCCCCGACCACCGCACCGATGCTTCCGAGCGGCTCCGCACCGGCGTTGAGCTGGGAAATCTCGTCAATCACGGTCTGCGCGACGGTGCGTCCGTCGGCGGTCGTGGCGCGCTGGACCGAGGCGCCCTCGGGGTTGGAGGTGAGCGCCAGGACGAAGACCCCGCCGCCGTGTTCGGCGGCCAGTTCGAACATGGGGGCCAACGATCCGACCCCCAGGAATGGGCTTGCCGTGATCGCGTCGACATGCATGGGGCTGGATGGGTCGAGGTAGGCCGAGGCGTACGCCTGGACCGTCGAGCCGATGTCGCCACGCTTGACGTCGAGGAGAACGAGCGCGCCGCGCTCACGCAACTGTCGGATAGTTGACTCAAGCACCGCCACCCCGTGGGACCCGAATCGTTCGAAGAACGCCGACTGCGGCTTGACCACCGCAACCCGGTCACCGAGGGCGTCGACGACCGTCGCGGCGAAGCGGCGGAGCCCGTCCACGTCGTCGGCCAGACCCCACCGGGCCAGCAGTGCCGGGTGCGGATCGATGCCGACGCAGAGCGGTCCGCGCTCGCGAACGGCCCGATGCAGCCGGGCCCCAAAGCTCTCCATCCGTGCCTTCCTCTCAGTGCTCAATCTGCCCTGTCCGACTACTCAAACTCGGCTCCTGCGGGCTACCGGTTACTCAGGCGACCCGGGCGGCCGCGCCGACAGCCGCCGCGATCCGGGCCAGGTCGGCGTCGTCGGTGACGTACGGCGGCATCGTGTAGATCAGATCCCGGAACGGTCGCAGCCACACCCCCTGGCCCACCGCCGCGGCGGTGGCAGCCGCCATGTCCACCTCGTGGTCGAGTTGCACCACCCCGATGCCGCCGAGCACCCGGACATCGGTCACGCCCGGCAGGCCACGCAACGGCTCCAGACCGGCCCGCAGCTGACGCTGAAGCCTGGCCACCTGCCCGGCCCAGTCCCCCGCCCGCAGCAGCCCCAACGAGGCGTTGGCGACCGCACAGGCGAGCGGATTACCCATGAACGTGGGGCCGTGTGCCAGCACCCCACCCGTACGGATGCCCGCCGCGACCTCGGGGGTGCACAGCGCGGCGGCCAGGGTCAGGTAGCCGCCGGTGAGGGCCTTGCCCACACACATCACGTCCGGAACGACCCCGGCGTGCTCGGCGGCGAACATCGTCCCGGTACGCCCGAACCCGGTGGCGATCTCGTCGAAGATCAGCAGCACCCCGTGCGCCCGGGTCACCTCGCGCAGCACCCTCAGGTAGTGGGGGTGGTGGAACCGCATGCCACCGGCGCCCTGCACCACCGGCTCCACGATCACCGCGGCCAACTCGTCGGCGTGCCGCTGCACCGCGTCGACAAGCGCCGCCTCGTACGCCGGATCGGGGGGTGTGTCGAAGCCACCCGGCGGCACCGGCGCGAAGACCTGCCGGGGCAGCACGTCGCCCCAGAGATGGTGCATGCCGCCCTCGGGGTCGCAGACGCTCATCGGGTGGAACGTGTCCCCGTGGTAGCCACCGCGCCAGGTGCCCAGCCGCCGCCGCTGCGGCCGGCCGGTGGCCCGCTGGTACTGCAGGCACATCTTGATCGCGACCTCGACGCTGACCGAGCCCGAGTCGGCCAGGAACACGTGCTCCAGCCCGTCGGGCGCCAACTCGACGAGCGTGCGGGCCAACTCGACGGCCGGGGCGTGGGTCAACCCGCCGAACATGACGTGGCTCATCCGACCCAACTGGTCGGTCACCGCCGCGTCCAGCACGGGATGCCGGTAGCCGTGGATCGCCGCCCACCACGACGACATCCCGTCGACCAGCTCACGCCCGTCGGCCAGCCGCAGCCGCACCCCCTCGGCCGCCTCCACCAGGTACGGCGGCACAGCCGGCGGCAGGGCCGCGTACGGATGCCAGACGTGCGCGGCGTCGGCGGCGAGCAGCTCCTGCGGAGTCACCAGTTCTCCCCTCCGGCACCCGGTCGTCGGTGCCGCGAACGGCCCGCCCCCGGCGCCCGTCGCTCGTACACCTCCGGTGGGTGAAGCGGGCCGGTCGCGGTCCGTCTCCGGATCCGGCACAGCCCGCCCCACCGTGGTCGGTCATGGTGTGGTGGTGGCTGCCTGCGGTGCGGTCGCCGCCGCCCGGGCGACGGCGCGGGGCAGGGCAGGGCCTCGGTAGATGAAGCCGGTGTAGAGCTGCACCAGGCTGGCGCCGGCGTCGAACATCCGGGCGGCGTCGTCGGGGTGCACGATGCCACCCACCCCGATGATCGGCAGCCGTCCGCCGGTCTCCCGGTGCACGAAGTCGACCACCTGTCGGGCCCGGTCGGTCAGCGGTCGACCGGACAGGCCGCCGGCCTCGCCGGCGCGGTGCCGGTCGCTCGGCGCGAGGCCGTCGCGCCCCAGGGTCGTGTTCGTGGCGATCACCCCTGCGGCACCCCGCGCCAGGCACACCTCCAGCAGTTCGGCGATGGCGGGTTCGGTCAGGTCCGGGGCGATCTTCACCAGCACCGGCTTCTCCCCCACCAGGGCTGCGAGCAGCGCGTCCAGGTGATCCCGGTCCTGCAGGGCACGCAGGCCGGGGGTGTTCGGCGAGGAGACGTTTACCGCGAAGTAGTCGCCGTGCCCGCGCAACGCGCGGTACGACGCCTGGTAGTCGGCCACCGCCTCGTCCAGCGGCGTCACCTTGGACTTGCCGAGCGAGATCCCCAGCGGTACGCCCAACGGGCGCGGCAACGCCGCCAGCCGGGCCGCCAGGGCCTCGGCTCCCGCGTTGTTGAAGCCCATCCGGTTGATCACTGCCTCGCTGTCCGGCAGCCGGAACAGCCGGGGCCGGGGGTTGCCCGGCTGCGGGTACGCCGTCACCGTGCCGACCTCGACGAACCCGAAGCCCAACGCCGGCCACGCCGGCAGCGCCGCCCCGTCCTTGTCCATCCCGGCGGCCAGTCCCACCGGGTTCGGAAAGCGCACCCCGAACACGGTCCGGGGTGCGGCCACCGCGTACCGGGCGCGCAGCACCGCCAACGCCCCCGGCGTCCGCGACAGGGCGCTCAACCGCCGCAACGTCCACTCATGGGCCGCCTCGGCGTCGCCGCCACCGATCCGGAACAACCCTCGCCGCACCGTCTGCTCAAACATCACGCCCACCGCCCGGCGCCACCGCCACCAACCCCATGATCGACATGGGTGCAGCGAGGGTCATCGGGAGGTCCGGAGGGTGGCGTGCAGGGCCTGCAGGGGGCGGACCTGCATGTCGCCGCGGATGCGGGCCTCGATGCCCATCACGGCGGCGGCCACCCCGGGCACCGTGGTGACGCAGGGGATGTCCGCCGTGACCGCAGCGCTGCGGATCTCGTAGCCGTCGGAACGGGCGCTGGCACCGGACCCCTGCGGGGTGTTGATCACCAGGGCGATCTGGTTGCTGCGGATCAGCGACACCGCGTCGTCGTCGGCACCGGCCTCGTAGTGCTTGCGGGCAACCTCGCAGGCGATGCCGTGCCGGCGCAACACCTCGGCGGTACCGGCCGTCGCGACGATCTCGAAGCCCAGATCCGCCAGCCGCTTCACCGGGAAGATCATGCCGCGCTTGTCCCGGTTCGCCACCGAGACGAAGATCTTGCCCCGGATGGGCAGTGACCCGTACGCGGCCGACTGGGACTTGGCGAAGGCGTGCCCGAAGGCGGTGTCGATGCCCATCACCTCACCCGTCGACTTCATCTCCGGGCCGAGCAGCGAATCCACCCCCTTGCCGGCCGGCGTCCGGAACCGCTTGAACGGCAGGACCGCCTCCTTGACCGCGATCGGGGCGTCCGGCGGCAGGGTGCCACCGTCCCCGGTCGCCGGCAGCATGCCCTCGGCCCGCAGCTCGGCGATTGTCGCCCCGAGGGCGATCCGGGCCGCCGCCTTGGCCAGCGGCACCGCCGTGGCCTTGGAGACGAACGGCACCGTACGCGAGGCGCGCGGGTTGGCCTCCAGCACGTACAACGTGTCGTCCTTCAACGCGTACTGCACGTTGAGCAGGCCGCGTACGCCGACGCCCCGGGCGATCGCCTCGGTGTACCGGCGGACCTGCGCCACGTGCGAACCGGCCAGGGTGATCGGCGGCAGCGCGCAGGAGGAGTCGCCGGAGTGGATGCCCGCCTCCTCGATGTGCTCCATCACACCGCCGAGATACACCTCCCCGTCGGCGTCGCAGAGCGCGTCCACGTCGATCTCGATGGCGTCGTCGAGGAACCGGTCGACGAGCACCGGGTGGTTCGGGGAGATGTCGGTGGCCCGCCCGATGTAGTCACGCAGGGTCGCATCGTCGTAGACAATCTCCATGCCCCGACCGCCAAGCACGTACGACGGGCGGACCAGCACCGGGTAACCGATCTCGTCGGCGATCTCCTTCGCCTCCTCGTACGAGGTGGCGGTGCCGTGCTCCGGAGCCCGCAGACCGGCCCGGGCCAGCAGCGACCCGAACGCGCCCCGCTCCTCGGCCAGGTGGATCGACTCCGGGGAGGTGCCGACCACCGGCACCCCGGCGTCCTTGAGCCGCTGCGCCAACCCGAGCGGGGTCTGCCCGCCCAGCTGCACGATCACGCCCACCACGCCGGGCCCACCGGCCTCCCGACCGGAGGTGTCCTCGGCGTGCCAGACCTCCAGCACGTCCTCGAAGGTCAACGGCTCGAAGTAGAGCCGGTCGGCGGTGTCGTAGTCGGTGGAGACGGTCTCCGGGTTGCAGTTGACCATCACGGTCTCGAACCCGGTGCCGCCGACGCCCGACTGCGCACCGCGCAGCGCCTGGACCGCGTGCACGCAGGAGTAGTCGAACTCGATGCCCTGCCCGATGCGGTTCGGTCCGGACCCGAGGATCAGCACCTTCGGTCGCGGCGACCCCATCACCTCGGTCTCCGCGTCGTACGACGAGTAGTGGTACGGGGTGGTCGCCTCGAACTCGGCGGCGCAGGTGTCCACCGTCTTGTAGACCGGCCGGATCCCGAGCCGGTGCCGCAGGGTCCGCACGCCGTCCTCGGCGGCCAGTTCGGGCCGCAGCGCGGCCAACTGACGGTCGGACAGGCCGGCCCGCTTGGCCTGGTACAGCAGGTCACCGTCGAGCACCGGCGCGGCCACGATCTCGTTGCGCAGCTCCACCAGCGCGGCGATCTGGTCCACGAACCACGGGTCGATGCCGCCGGAGGCCGCGGTGACCTCGGCGATCGAGGCGCCCAGGCGCAGCGCCCGCTCCACCGTGTAGAGCCTGCCGTCGTGCGGGGTGGCCAACGCGGCGAGGGTGTTCTCCTTTGTCGCGCCGGCCGGGTCGGGCACCGTCCAGAAGCCTGCGGCCCTGGTCTCCATCGACCGCATCGCCTTGTTCAGCGCCTCGGGGAAGTTGCGGCCGAGGCTCATCGCCTCGCCGACGGACTTCATCGTGGTGGTCAGCTCCGGGTCCGCGCCGGGGAACTTCTCGAACGCGAACCGGGGGATCTTCACCACGACGTAGTCCAGCGTCGGCTCGAACGCCGCCGGCGTCTTACGGGTGATGTCGTTGGGGATCTCGTCGAGGGTGTAGCCGATGGCCAGCTTCGCGGCGATCTTCGCGATCGGGAAGCCGGTCGCCTTGGAGGCCAGCGCCGACGAACGGGACACCCGCGGGTTCATCTCGATGACCACGATCCGCCCGTCGGCCGGGTTGATCGCGAACTGGATGTTGCAGCCGCCGGTGTCCACCCCGACCTCGCGCAGCACCGCGATACCCAGGTCACGCAGCTGCTGGAACTCGCGGTCGGTGAGCGTCATGGCCGGTGCCACGGTCACGCTGTCGCCGGTGTGCACACCCATCGGGTCGATGTTCTCGATCGAGCAGACCACCACCACGTTGTCGTGCCGGTCCCGCATGAGTTCGAGCTCGTACTCCTTCCAGCCGAGCACGCTCTCCTCGATCAGCACCTCGTGCACCGGGCTGGCGGCCAGCCCCGCGCCGGCGATGCGCTCCAGGTCCTCGTCGTTGTGCGCCATGCCGGAACCGAGCCCGCCCATCGTGAACGACGGCCGGATCACCACCGGCAGGCCGAGGTCGGCAACGGTCTCCCGGACCTCGTCCATCGAGTGGCACACCCGCGAGCGGGGCACCAGGCCCTCCGGGTCGGCCACCTCGAGCCGTACGCCCGCCTTGGCCACGATCTCCTTGAACAGCTGCCGGTCCTCGCCGCGGCGGATCGCGTCGATGTTCGCGCCGATCAGCTCGACGCCGTACTTCTCCAGCACCCCGGCCTCGTGCAACGCGACCGCGGTGTTCAGCGCGGTCTGCCCGCCGAGGGTCGGCAGCACCGCGTCCGGCCGCTCCTTGGCGATGACCAGCTCGACGAACTCCGGGGTGATCGGCTCGACGTACGTGGCGTCGGCGAACTCCGGGTCGGTCATGATCGTGGCCGGGTTCGAGTTGACCAGGCTGACCCGGATCCCCTCGCTGCGCAGCACCCGGCACGCCTGGGTGCCGGAGTAGTCGAACTCGCAGGCCTGCCCGATGACGATCGGCCCTGAGCCGATCACCAGAATGTGCTTGAGATCGCTCCGCTTAGGCATTGCTGTGTCCCTTGTTGTGGGTCCGACCCTCGATCAGTTCGGCGAAACGGTCGAAGAGGTAGTCCGCGTCGTGCGGGCCGGACGCCGCCTCCGGGTGGTACTGGACGGTGAACGCGGGCACGTCCAGGGCCCGCAGCCCCTCGACCACGTTGTCGTTGAGGCAGACGTGGCTGACCTGCACACCGCCGAACTCGGTCTCGATGACCGTGTCGGGCACCGTCGCGCCGGGCGTGACGCCGGGCACCTGCACGGCGAAGCCGTGGTTGTGGCTGGTCACCTCGACCTTGCCGGTCATCCGGTCCAGCACCGGCTGGTTGATGCCGCGGTGGCCGTAGTCGAGCTTGTAGGTGCCGAAGCCGAGCGCCCGACCGAGGATCTGACTGCCGAAGCAGATGCCGAACAGCGGCACCTTGCGGCGCAGCACCTCACGGGCCAGCTTCACCGGCCCGTCGGCGGTGGCCGGGTCACCCGGACCGGGCGAGAAGAAGATCGCGTCCGCGCCGGTGGCCAGCAGATCGTCGATGGTCGCGGTGACCGGCAGCACGTGGGTGGTCACACCCCGGGCGGCGAGCCGACGCGGCACGTTGCGCTTGATGCCCAGATCCAACGCGGCCACCGTGAACCGGTGCTCGCCCTCGGCGGCCACCACGTACGGCGCGGTGGTGGTCACCTCGGCGGACAGGTCCGCGCCCACCATCTGCGGCGACTGGCGGACCCGGGCCAGCAGGGCGCGCGGGTCGTCGTCGATGCTGGAGATGCCGACCCGCATCGCGCCACGCTCGCGCAGGTGCCGGGTCAACGCCCGGGTGTCCACCCCGCTGATGCCGACGATGCCCTCGGTGGCCAGCCGGTCCTCCAGCCCGCCGGTGGCGCGCCAGTTCGAGCTGATCCGGGCCGGATCACGCACCACGTAACCGGCCACCCAGATCCGCCGGGACTCGTCGTCCTCGGCGTTGACACCGGTGTTGCCGACGTGCGGGACGGTCTGCACCACGACCTGCCGGTGGTACGACGGGTCGGTGAGCGTCTCCTGATAACCGGTCATCCCGGTGTTGAAGACCGCCTCACCGAAGGTCTCCCCGACACTGCCGTACGCCTCACCATGAAACGTGCGCCCGTCCTCCAGGACGAGAATCGCTGGACGCCTACGACTCACTTGACTGCCTTTCCGTCCAGGACCGTCGCCTCGCCACGCAGGAAGGTCGCCACGATGCGACCCGGCAGCGTCATCCGGGCGTACGGGGTGTTGCGGCTGCGACTTGCCGACTCAGCCGGGTCGATCAGCCGGCGGCTCGCCGGGTCGACCAGGGTCAGGTTGGCCGGAACTCCGGGGGCGGGATCACGGCCGTGCTCGGTCAGCCCGGCGATGCGGGCCGGGGTGCGCGACATCCGCTCGGCGATCATGTCCCATTCGGGGCCGAGTACGTCGAGCGCGATCGACAGCGCCGTCTCCAGCCCGAGCATGCCCGGCCGGGCGTACGCCCACTCGCACTCCTTGTCCTCCACGGCGTGCGGGGCGTGGTCGGTGGCGATGATGTCGATCACGCCGTCGACCAGCGCGGCCCGCAGGGCGGCGACGTCGGCGGCGGTACGCAGCGGCGGGTTGACCTTGTACACCGGGTCGTACGCCCCGGCCGGGTGCCAGGTGTCCGCGATGGCGGGGCTGGCGAGTTCGTTGCTGCCGCCGACGACCGAGTCGGTGAGCAGCAGGTGGTGCGGGGTCACCTCGGCGGTGACCCGTACGCCGCGCGCCTTGGCCTGACGCAGCACCTCGACGCTGCCGGCGGTGGAGACGTGGCAGACGTGCAGCCGGCCGCCGACGTGCTCGGTCAGCAGCACGTCCCGGGCGATGATCGCCTCCTCGGCCACCGCCGGCCAGCCGGTCAGGCCCAGCCGGGTGGAGACCTCACCCTCGTGCATCTGCGCGCCCTCGGTGAGCCGGGGCTCCTCGGCGTGCTGGGCGATGATCCCGTCGAACGCCTTGACGTACTCCAGGGCGCGGCGCATCAGCCTCGGGTCGGCGACGCAGTGCCCGTCGTCGGAGAAGATCCGCACCCGGGCGGCCGAGTCGGCCATCGCGCCCAGCTCGGCGAGGCGCTCGCCGGCCAGCCCGACGGTGACCGCGCCGATCGGCTGCACGTCGACCAGCCCGGCCTCCCGACCGAGCCGCCAGACCTGCTCGACCACCCCGGCGGTGTCGGCCACCGGCGAGGTGTTCGCCATCGCGCAGACCGCGGTGTAGCCGCCCAGCGCCGCCGCCCGGGAACCCGTCTCGACGGTCTCGGCGTCCTCCCGGCCCGGCTCGCGCAGGTGGGTGTGCAGGTCGACCAGGCCGGGCAGGGCCACCAGCCCGTCGGCGTCGATCACGACTGCGTCCGGCGCGGACAGCCCCCGACCCACCTCGGCGACCACGCCGTCGCGCAGCAGCAGGTCGGTCGGTGCCGCGCCGAGCACGCTGACGTTTCTGATCAGGTACGAGTTCACCGGTTGTTTCCCCCGAGCAGCAGGTAGAGGACGGCCATCCGTACGGAGACTCCGTTGGTGACCTGTTCGACGATGGTGGAGCGAGGCGAGTCGGCGACCTCCGGGGTGATCTCCATGCCCCGGTTCATCGGACCGGGGTGCATGACGATCGCGTGCTCCGGCAACCGGCGCATGCGGGCGCCGTCGAGACCGTAGCGGCGGGCGTACTCGCGGGCGGACGGGAAGTAGGAGTCGCCCATCCGCTCCCGTTGCACCCGCAGCATCATCACCACGTCCGTCGACGGCAGCACCGCGTCGAGGTCGTAGCAGACGGCGGTGCCGGGAGCCAGGGCGGCGGCGATGTCGACCGGGATGAGGGTGGGCGGCCCGACCAGGGTGACCTTCGCGCCGAGGGTGGACAGCAGCAGCACGTTCGACCGGGCCACCCGCGAGTGCAGCACGTCCCCGACGACCGCGACCGACAGGCCGGCCAGCCGGCCCATCCGGGAGCGCATCGTGTACGCGTCCAGCAGCGCCTGGGTGGGATGCTCGTGGGTGCCGTCACCGGCGTTGACCACCGAACCGTCGACCCAGTCGGCGAGCCGGTGCGGGGCGCCGGAGGCCGGGTGCCGGACGACCACCGCGTCGGCGCCCATCGCCTGCAGGGTCAGCGCGGTGTCCTTGAGGCTCTCGCCCTTGGCGACGCTGGACCCCTTGGCCGAGAAGTTGATCACGTCGGCGCTGAGCCGCTTCGCCGCCGCCTCGAAGGAGATCCGGGTCCGGGTGGAGTCCTCGTAGAAGAGGTTGACCACCGTACGTCCGCGCAGCGCGGGCAGCTTCTTGACCTCGCGGCCGGAGACGGCGGCCATCTCGGCCGCGGTGTCCAGGATCTGGATGGCGGTGTCGGCGTCGAGATCGGCGCCGGAGAGCAGGTGCCTGATCATGAAAGCGCGGCCTCCCCGTAGAGCCGTACCTCGTCGACGCCGTCGGTCTCGGCCAGCGTCACCTTCACACTCTCGGCGAGGGCGGTCGGGATGTTCTTGCCGACGTAGTCGGCGCGGATCGGCAACTGCCGGTGGCCCCGGTCGACCAGGACCGCCAACTGCACGGACGACGGACGTCCGAGGTCGCTCAGCGCGTCGAGGGCGGCGCGCACCGTACGGCCGGAGAAGAGCACGTCGTCGACGAGGATCACCCGCATGCCGTCGATTCCGCCCGGCGGAACCTGGGTCGGGCCGACCGCCCGGGTGGCGTTGCGACGCAGGTCGTCGCGGTAGAGGGTGATGTCGAGCACACCGACCGGCACCGCGGTGCCCTCGAAGGCGTTGATCCGCTCGGCGAGGCGTCGCGCCAGCGGGGCGCCTCGGGTCGGCACTCCGAGCAGTACGGTGTCCGCCGCGCCCTGGGTCTTCTCCAGGATCTGGTGGGCGATCCGGTCGACGACACGTTGCACCTCGGCACTGGTCAGAATCACCTTCACCGAGGGTTGTCGCGGTGGCGACGGGTGGGCAGCCGGTGGGCAGGCCACGGCGGACCTCCTTCCCCGCCTCACGGGACGGGTCGTTAAAGGATGTCGGATCCCCCCAGGTCAGCCGGGTACGGCCGGCGGGAGGGCTTGGGCCACGTTACCAGTGGTCGTTGCCGTAACCACGGTCGGGCACGAGTGGCTCAGACCACGTCGGGGAGAGACCGGTCGGCGTATCGGTTCAGCGGGCAGAACGGGACAAGTCGACCGGGGTGTTCAACTGAGGTATCGCCACCACTTGACCACGTTTACGAATCCCCGTACCGTCACGCTCCGTAGCGATCGCTGGGAGAACCCCGAGCAGCACTGGGAGTGTCCGAATGCCCTCTGAATACGCCAAGTCTCTGGGCGCCCGTCTGCGCTCCATTCGCCAGCAGCAGGGTCTGTCCCTGCAGGGCGTGGAGGAGAAGTCGAACGGGCGTTGGAAGGCGGTTGTGGTCGGCTCGTACGAGCGCGGTGACCGGGCCGTCACGGTGTCCCGCCTGGCCGAGTTGGCCGAGTTCTACCGCGTACCGGTCTCGGAGTTGCTGCCCGACGGCAGCGGGGTGCGGCACGAGCCCACCAGCAAGATCGTCTTGGACCTGGAGCGGCTCTACGACGAGGCCAGCGAGGACCTCGCCTACGTCGCCCGGTACGCCCGCGCCATCCAGCAGCAGCGCGGCGACTACAACGGCCGGGTCCTGTCGATCCGCGCCGACGACCTGCGGGCCCTCGCGATCGTCTACGACGCCTCGCCCTCCGGCCTGATCGAGCGGTTGACCGAGCACGGCGTGCTGGTCGCCGACCCCCGGGCGTTCTTCGCTTCCTGAATTCCCAGCAACGAAAAGGCCCGCGCCGGACGGCGCGGGCCTTTTCGTTTCGTCGCACTCCCCGACGGCCACCGCAAGCGGTGGCCCGCATCGAAGCCGATCAGCGGGTGGCGTACTCGGCGATGCGGCCGAGCAGACCGTTGAGGAAGCGAGGCGAGTCGTCGGTCGACATCTGCCGAGCCAGTTCGACGGCCTCACTGATCGCCACCGCGTCGTCGATCTCGTCGACGTAGAGCAGTTCGTAGACCGCGATCCGGGCGAGGTTACGGTCGACCACCGGCATCCGGTCCAGCGTCCAACCCTCGGCGTAGCTGGCGATCAGCTCGTCGATCCGGTCGAGATGACCGGCCACGCCCTCGACCAGGCCGACCGCGTACCCGAGGTGGTCGGGGCGCGGCTTCTCGATCCGCTCGATGTAGCCGGCCAACACCTCGACCGGCGGACGATCACGCAGGTCGGCCTCGAAGAGCACGTCCAGCGCCCGCTTGCGCGCCTTGCGGCGCGCGGGCATCTGCTGCTTCGGACCCTCGGCCATCAGGCGCGGCCGAGGTAACGGCCGTCGCGGGTGTCGACCTTGATCTTCTCGCCGGTGGTGATGAAGAGCGGCACCTGCACGGTCGCGCCGGTCTCCACCGTCGCCGGCTTGTTGCCACCGGTGGACCGGTCGCCCTGCAGGCCCGGCTCGGTGTAGGTGATCTCCAGCACGACCGAGGTCGGCAGCTCGACGTAGAGCGGCACGCTCTCGTGCGTCGCCACGATCGCCTCGGCCTCGGGCAGCAGATAGTTCGCCGCCTCGCCGACCGTCCCACCGGGCACGGTGATCTGGTCGAACGTCTCCATGTCCATGAAGACGTAGTCCTCGCCGTCGGCGTAGAGGTACTGCATGGTGCGCTTGTCAACGGTCGCGGTCTCGACCTTGGTGCCCGCGTTGAAGGTCTTGTCGACGACCTTGCCGGAGAGCACGTTCTTCAGCGTGGTACGCACGAACGCACCACCCTTACCGGGCTTGACGTGCTGGAACTCAACGACGGCCCAGAGCTCCCCGTCGAGGTTGAGTACCAGGCCGTTCTTCAGGTCGTTGGTGGTGGCCATTTCCTGCCTTGATCGTCATTTGGCGGACAGACCTAGCAAGTCTACTAGCCGCCCTGCGGTACCCCGACCGCCGCCGTCCACGGTCAGTCCGGCCCCACCCGACCCGGACCGCCACCCTCCGTGACACAACCCACCCCACCGCCTCCCCCACCCCGCCCCTTTGCTCTGCTTCAACCCACGCAACGGTTACACCCCGTGGCGAAAGCGCGGGACATCTCGCGCCACCCGCAACACGAAGATGCTGCTCATCGACGGTTGCGTGGGTTGAAGCAGAGCAAAGGGCGAAGCGAGGGTACGAGGGACGGAACGGCGGACATCACCGAGCGTGATTGAAGCAGGGGAAGCCGAGCGTAGTGCTCGCCCGGCCGACCGGAGCATGCGTGCCGGCGGGGAGATCAGCTGCTCTGGTCGCGGCGGGCGGGAGGTCAGCTGCGCTGGTCGCTGCGGGCGGCGAGGTGGTGCAGGGCGAGGCGGTAGCCGTCGACGCCGAGCCCGCAGATCACGCCGGTCGCCACCGCCGAGACCACCGAGCGGTGCCGGAACTCCTCCCGCGCGTGGATGTTGGACAGGTGCACCTCCACCAGCGGCCCGCGCAGCATGGCGCAGGCGTCGCGCACCGCGATGGAGTAATGCGACCAGGCGGCCGGATTGAGCACCACGGCGGCACCCTCGTCCGCGGCGGCGTGCAGCCAGCCGAGCAGTTCGTGCTCGGCGTCGGTCTGCCGCACGACGACGTCCAGGCCCAGGTCTCGTCCCGTCGTCTCGCAGAGTGTGACCAGGTCGGCGTAGCTGGTCGTCCCGTAGACGTCGACCTGGCGGGTGCCCAGCCGGCCCAGGTTCGGCCCATTGAGCACGTACACCTTCATGCTGGTTCGCCTTCCACTCGCGACAGTTCAGCCGCAGAAACCCGCGACGATTCAGCCGGACACCGCGGCGTACGCGGTGTGCAGCAGGTCGTCGTCGGGACCGTCCAGGATCGCCGGTCGGGCCAGCCCGTCGAGCACCACGAACCGCAGCCGGTTGCCTCGGGCCTTCTTGTCGACCCGCATCGCGGACAGCAGCCCGGGCCAGGCGTCGGCCGGGTAACGGGTCGGCAGGTCGAGCGCGGTCAGCACGGCACGGTGCCGGCCGGCGGTGGCCTCGTCCAACCGGCCGGTGAGGCGGGCCAGTTCGGCGGCGTAGACCAGGCCGACCGAGACGGCGTGACCGTGCCGCCAGCGGTACTCCTCGACCTTCTCGATGGCGTGCGCCAGGGTGTGCCCGTAGTTGAGCACCTCGCGTACGCCTGACTCACGCAGGTCTCCACCGACCACGTCGGCCTTGACCCGGATCGCCCGCTCGATCAGCTCCCGGGCCACCGGCCCGGTCGGATCGACGGCCGCCGCCGGGTCGTTCTCGACCAGGTCGAGGATGACCGGGTCGGCGATGAAGCCACACTTGACCACCTCGGCCAGACCGGCGGCCAGGTCGACCGGCGGCAGGGTGTCAAGCGTGCTGAGGTCCGCCAACACCCCGACCGGCGGGTGGAAGGCGCCGACCAGATTCTTGCCGGCCGCGGTGTTGATGCCGGTCTTGCCGCCCACCGCCGCGTCGACCATGCCCAGCAGCGAGGTGGCCACCGGCACCCAGCGCACCCCGCGAAGCCAGCAGGCGGCCACGAACCCGGCCAGGTCGGTGACCGCGCCGCCGCCCAACCCGACCACCGCGTCGGTACGGGTGAACCCCGCCTCGCCGAGCCGGTCCCAGCAGGCCGCCGCCACGTCGACGTGCTTGCCGGCCTCGGCGTCGGGCACCTCGATCGGCAGCGGTGTCATGCCGGCGGCGCCGAGCCGGTCACCGATGGCGTCGGCCAACTCCTTCAGCGGCGGGGCGTGCAGCACCGCCACCCGGGTGGCATCGGGCAGCAGGCCGGGCAGCGTGTCGAGCAGGCCACGACCGACCAGCACGTCGTACGGCCGTTCGCCGCCGACCGGGATCCGGGTCACGTTGTCCATCGCCGGGAGCCTAGCCCACCGTCGACCGCCTGGACCGGATCCGCTCACCGGTGCCCGATCAATGGAACGGAGGTTTACCGGTTCGTGGACCGGGCAGGGGCACCATCACCAGCTATCCAGGGGGCACCATGACCGAGCGGACGATCGACGGCGCCGACATCCGGCTGCCGGCCACCATCCTCGGCGTCGGGCTCGGCGGTTTCGTCGACGGCATCGTGCTGCACCAGGTGCTCCAGTGGCACCACCTGCTCAGCAACACCGGCGCCGACAACATCGGCATCCGCGAGTACCCGGTGGACACCGTCGCCGGATTGCAGATGAACACCCTGTGGGACGGGCTCTTCCACGTGGTCACCTGGGTGGCGGTGCTGACCGGCCTGGCCATGCTCTACGCCCGGGTGACCCGGTCCCGGGGGCGACTGTGGCGCTCGCCGATGCTGTGGGGCTGGGCGCTGATCGGGTGGGGGCTGTTCAACCTGGTCGAGGGCATCATCGACCACCACATCCTGGCCATCCACCACGTCCGGGCCGGCGAACACCAACTCTGGTGGGACCTCGGCTTCCTCGCCCTGGGCGTCGTGCTGATCATCGTCGGTCTGCTCGTGCAACGCCGCGCCACCGCCGTGGACCTCTGCGCCGACGACACGACGTCGGCGAGCCCACGCCGATGAGCGTGGCGCACACCGCGCAGCACGCCACGACCGTCGGCCCGGCTGTGCTCGTACCCCTGGTGGCGGGTTGGTGTTATCTGGCTGCCGTGTTGCGGCAGCGCGCACCGGACCGGCCGGGCTGGAGCCATTGGCGTACGGCCGCGTTCGCCGCCGGATGTGCGCTGCTCGCCGTCGCCCTGCTGCTGCCGGCCGACGGGTTCGCCGCGCACATGTGGCAGCACCTGCTGCTCGGCATGCTCGCCCCGCTGGGCCTGGTGCTCGGCGCGCCCGGCACTCTGCTGTTGCGGACCGTCGACCGGCGGGTCGGTCGGGCTGCGCTGCGGGCGGCGCGGCATCCGGTGGCGCGCACGCTCGCCCACCCGGTCACCGGCCTGCTGCTCACCGCCGGTGGGCTGTGGCTGCTCTACCTCACCCCGCTGTACCGGGCCACCCTCGCCAGCCCGGTGCTGCACGACCTGGTCAACCTGCACTTCCTGCTCAGCGGGTTGCTGTTCACCTGGTCGATCGCCGGCCCGGAACCGTACCGGCACCGGGCGTCCGTGCCGGTACGGCTGGTGGTGCTCGGCGCCGCGGTCGTCGCGCACGCCAGCCTGGCCCAACTCCTGTACGCGGGGCTGCTTGTCGACGTACCGGCCCCGCCGCAGGCGCTGCGGGCCGGCGCGGCGGTGATGTACTACGGCGGCGATGCGGCCGAGATCCTGCTCGCCCTGGCCCTGCTGGCCAGCTGGCGCCCGCAGCCGCGCCGCGCACCGGCACCGGCCGCCGCGTCAGGCGTTAAAAGGGGACCCCTGCTCTACCTGAGGCGTTGAGAAGGTGCCCTTCCTTACCGCTTGAGCAGGGGGATGATCTCGGCGGCGATCTCCTGCGGAGTGCGGCCGTCGGTCACCACCGTCACGGTCGCCACCTCGGCGTAGAGCGGTCGCCGCTGGTCCATGAGGTGTTTGAGGGTGGCCCGCGGGTTGATCGCCAACAGCGGACGCCCGACACCGAGACCGACCCGCTTCACCGCGTCGGTCAACTCGACCGACAGGTGCACCACCTGGTGACCGACCAGCGCAGCGCGGTTCTCCTCGGCCAGCACCGCGCCGCCGCCGAGGGCCAGCACCCCGTCGCAGGAGGCCAGCGCCGCGGCCACCGCCGCCCGTTCGAGGGCACGGAAGTGCTCCTCCCCCTCGTCGACGAAGATCTCCGGGATCGGCTTGCCGGCCAGGCGCTCGATGTCGGCGTCGGTGTCCCGGAACTCGACCCCCAGCTCGGCCGCGAGGACCTCACCGACGGTAGTCTTGCCGGAGCCGGGCGCGCCGACCAGCACGCAGACCGGACGGGTCCGACCGGTCACCGGATCACCAGCGCGTCGAGGTAGCCGGCGAGGTTGCGGCGCATCTCGGCGATCGAGTCGCCGCCGAACTTCTCCACTGCCGCCTCGGCCAGCACCAGCGCCACCATCGCCTCGGCGACGACGGCGGCGGCGGGCACCGCGCAGACGTCGGAGCGCTGGTTGATCGCGGTGGCCGGCTCACCGGTGGTGATGTCGACAGTCGCGAGGGCCCGGTTCAGCGACGAGATCGGCTTCATCGCGGCCTTCACCCGCAGCGGCTCACCGGTGGTGATGCCGCCTTCCAGGCCACCGGCCCGGTCGGTGACCCGACGTACGCCGGTGGCGGTGGGGATGATCTCGTCGTGCGCCTCGGAGCCGCGCGAGCGGGCCTGCTGCCAGCCGTCGCCGATCTCCACACCCTTGATCGCCTGGATCGACATCAGCGCGGTGGCCAGCCTCGCGTCGAGCTTGCGGTCCCACTGCACGTGGCTGCCCAGGCCGGGCGGCACGCCGTACGCCAGCACCTCGACCACACCACCGAGGGTGTCGGCGGCCTTCTTCGCGGCGTCGACCTCGGCGACCATCCGGGCGCTGGCCTCCGGGTCGAGGCAGCGCAGCGGGTCGGCGTCGATGCGCTCGGCGTCCTCCGGGCGGGGCCGCAGCCCCGGCTTGACGGCCACCGGGCCCAACTCCACCACGTGCGAGACGATCTCCACGTCGAGGGCTTGGCGCAGCAGCGCCTTGGCCACCGTGCCGACGGCGACCCGGGCGGCGGTCTCCCGCGCGCTGGCCCGCTCCAGGATCGGACGGGCGTCGGTGTGGCCGTACTTCTGCATGCCGGCCAGGTCGGCGTGGCCGGGCCGGGGCCGGGTGAGCGGGGCGTTACGGGCCTGGCGGGCCAGCTCGTCGGCGTCGACCGGGTCGGCGGCCATCACGGTGCGCCACTTGGGCCACTCGGAGTTGCCGACCCGCAGAGCGACCGGGCTGCCCAGTGTCACCCCGTGGCGCAGGCCACCGATGACCTCGACCTCGTCCTGTTCGAAGGACATCCGCGCACCCCGGCCGTAGCCGAGCCGGCGGCGGGCCAACTCGCCGGCGATCTCGGTGGTGGTCACCTCGATTCCGGCCGGCACCCCCTCCAGCAACGCGACGAGGGCGGGTCCGTGCGATTCCCCTGCGGTCAACCAGCGCAACACAGCCATGAGTCTGTCACGCCCGGTGCCCGCCGCACCGCACCGCCCGCCCTGTCCCGCCCTACGGACGTCTGCCTCAGATGCCCCGGCCGCGCTTATGCAGGGTGCGCAGCACGGCGTCGGCGCGGACCACCCGCCCGGCCACCGCCAACGCCAGGTACGCCCGAGGCTCGCGCGGGTTGCGGCGCAGGGTGCGCCGGGCCCACCGCATCGCCCCGCGCCGGTCCCCCGAGGCGGCCCGCGCGAAGGCGATCTGCCCGGTGACCCGGGCCTGACCGGCCGGCTGGGTGGCGAACTCGGGATAGCGCTCCAGCAGCCACTGCAACGCCTCGGAGATGGTGTCCCAGCGCTGCGCGAAGTACGACCGCTTGTGCCAGCGCACCAGCACGTACGGGGTGCGCAGGTTGACCAGCGGGGCGCTGCGGGCGGCCCGCAGCAGGAACTCGTAGTCCTCGGCGTAGCTGCCCGGGATCTCCTCGTCGACCAGCCCGAACCCGTCGCGCAGGGCCGCCGCCCGGATCAGGAAGGTCGACGGGTGCAGTTCGGTCATCCGGTCCCGCAGCAGGTCGGCCAGGCTGATCGAGTCGCGTTCCAGTACCCGCTCGACGGTGTGCCCGTCGTAGCTGACCTGGATGCCGCAGCTGACGAACTCGGCACCGGGCACCGCGTTGAGGGCGTCGACCTGGGCCGCCAGCTTGCCCGGCAGCCACTCGTCGTCGTCGTCGCAGAAGGCGATCAGCTCACCGGTGGCGGCCATGGTGCCGGAGTTGCGGGCCCCGGCCAGCCCGGGGGTGCGGGTGTTTGTCACCACCCGCACCGGCCGGTCCGCTGCCGACAACTCGGCCAGCGACGGGTCCGGCTCGGACTGGTCGTACACCACGACCGTCTCGACCTGCCCCGGATAGTCCTGCCCGACGATGGCCCGTACCGCCGCCCGGAGCAGTTCGGGACGGTCCCGGGTGGGTACGACGGCGGTGACGCTCGGGTACGCGGTCATAGCTTGTGCCTTCCATTCGGGCCGGGCCCGCGCCACGGCCGCCACCAGGGCCGGTGACGCCGCTGCGCGGCCTCGGCCACCAACTCCTCGACGATCATGCCCACCCGGCGCACGGCGGTGCGTTGCGCCTCGGCCGCGTCGGCGTCCACGGTCACCGTGAACCGTCCCGGCTCTGCCAGGCCGGCGGTGAGGGCGTCCCGCAACTCCTGCCGGGTCTCGCAGAGCGCGACCAGGCCTGCCGCACCGAGCCGACGGGCGAACAACTGCTGGTGGTTGTCGACGTGCTCGCCGAGACTCGGGTCCCGGGGCACGACGATCGGCAGGTGCCCGTGCCGGCGGGCCTCCAGGATGGTGGCCGGGCCACCGTGGCAGACCACCAGGTCCGCCCCGGCCATCGCGGTCTGCAACTCGGCGTGCCCGAGGAACGGCACCGCGTCGGGCAGACCCTCGACCCGGGTGTGGCCGTGCTGCACGGTCAGCACCACCTCGTCGGCGACCTCGCCGTACCACTCCCGCAGCCAGCCGACCAGCCGGTCGAAGGGGTGCTTGTCGGTGCCGACCGCCACCAGCAGCTGGGCCCGCCCGACCCGGTTGCCGTCACGGGGCGCCGGGATGTGGGCCGCGGCGGCGTCCGCGGATGCGCCGAACTGCGCGTCGGTGCGCGTCGCCTCGCCGCTCACAGCAGCGTCCCCACGACGGTGGCCTCCGGGTACTGGCGGCGCTGCTCGTCCCACTGCACGAGCATCTTCGACAGGAACGGACGACACAGCCGGGCGGTGAGCGTCGGGGTGTCGATCCGGTCGTAGACCTCGATGTAGACCGTCGGGATGCGGCGCAGCCGGGCCAGCACGACGAACGGCAGCGCCACCCCGGCGCCGGTGGTCACCACCGCGGCGATCCGCCGCCGGCGCAGCACCCGGGCCGCCAGCAGGGCGTTGCGCAACAGGTTGCGCACGTTACGGGTGGTCGGATGGTAGGCCGGGATCAGGTCCTCGCCGGCCAGCAGGGACACCGCCTCCGGCGTGTCGAAGGTCACCCAGCAGCGTTGCCAGGTCTCGTACCAGGGTTTCAGGGCGAGCAGCTGGGCCAGGTGCCCGCCGCTCGACCCGACCAGCAGTAACTGCTGCCCCACTTTGTCTACGTTGTCCACGCGACTCCCCACAAGTCAGCTGTGCCTGCACCACGGTCGAGCCGTACCCCCAGCGGTCGGCCCGACCTTCTCTCACTGTCGTTTCTCGATGACGTCAAGCAACGCCGGATGCAGCGCCGGGTTCCAGCCGGCACCGGCGTCGGCCAGCCGCCAGGTCCGCAGCCACATCTCGATCAGGTACGCGTCGGCGACCAGGCGGCGGCGGGCCGGGTCCAGGCCCAGCCGGTCGCCGTACCGGTCCAGCCACTGGCGTACCTGCTCGGCCGCGGTCGCGGCCGGTTCACCACGCAGCACCAGGGACCGCTGGAACGCGTCGTGGGCCAGGTCGAAGCCGACAGGTACGTCCGGCCCGCTGTGCTCCCAGTCCCAGGCGACCAGCTCACCGGCGTGCCGACCGAGGTTCCACGGCACCCAGTCGCCGTGCCAGTGGCCGAACTCGACGGCCACGTCACCGTGCCTGCTAGCCAGTTGCGCCACCGCCGCCACCGCCCGCGCCCCGGCCGGATCCGTCTCGGCCGCCCGCTGCGCCTGCGCCGTCAGCCGATCGAGGAACGACGAGCCGGCCAGCGGACGCGGTGTCGCCGGTGGCCGACCCCGCCGGGCCACCGCGAGCAGCGCCGCGAGCTCCGGCGGGGCGTCGACCGGCACCCCGCGTACCCCGGTGGGCAGCGGCTCGACAAGCGCCACGGCCTGCCCCGCCCAGTTGGTCTCGGCGAGCAGCCGGGGGGTGGCCGGATGCCCGGCGACGCCGGCCACCTCCGCCACCTCACGCAGCGCCGCCGCCTCGGCGGTGACAAGCGCCCGGGTCGCGTCGTTCCAGCCGATCTTGGCGTAGCCACGGGGTGTCCCCGAGTGGTCGAACAGTTGCAGGGTCGGCTTGTGGTTCGGATCCGGCGGGCGGACCCCGCAGGCCGCGTACGCCCGGCCGCCACCCAACTCGGTGCTGAGCCGCTCGGCGAGCAGCACCTCGGCGGGATCGAGCGCGGCCGGCACGGCGACGCTCAGCACCGGAAACGGTGCCCGGGCGACCACACCGGCCCGCGCCGCCACGCCGAGGGCGGCCCGCACGGCCCGCACCTTCACCGGCCGCAACGCGTTGTACGCCAGCAGCGCCGCCGCGGTCGCCCGCGACGAGCCCAGCGGCAGCAGGAACCGGGCCCGGTCCACCGACGGGACGACGGCGTAACGGGCCACCACCGTGTGCCCGGCCGGGACCGGGGCGTCCACGGCCAGCGTGATCCGCTGGTCACCGAAGACCGCCCGGGTGACCCACCCCAACCCGTCCTCGCGGCTACGCAGGTCGTCGGCCGTCACGCGACCTGGTCCGGCCAGTCGAGACGCAGCCCCAGCCGCTGCCGCAACGCCTCGTTGTACGGGCGGTAGTACTGCGTCAACTCGGCCCGCAGCGCCGGCTCCAGCGGCGCCGACCGCCGGTCGTTGTAGACCTTGAAGTCGGGCAGGTCGTGCGCGGGCAGCCCGAGGAAGTCCAGGGTGCGCCGGTAGGTGGCCCGCGCGTCGCGGTACAGGTCCTCGCTGGGCAGGAAGAGCAGCTGCGCGCGGTCGAAGTGCGTCAGCCACGGCTCCAGGTGCTCCAGGTAGCGGCCCCGCGCCCGGTAGGTGTACCAGTCGTAGGGCTCACTGAAGTACTCCGGCTCGGCGATCAGCCGCTCCCGCTCCCCCGCCGTACGCTCCGGCTCGGCGGCCAGCGCGGCGGCGAAGTCCAACGGCTCCACCCCGTTGGTGCGCCGCTCCTTCCAGTGCGAGTACGCCCGCTCCACCGGATCACGCAACAGCACGATGAGCTTCACCTGCGGCATCAACGCGGCGACCCGCTGCGCGGCCAACGGGTGGAACATGTACAGCGGCGCGGCCTCGCCCACCCGCACCGGACCACCGTGCCGGTTCTCCAGCGTCTCCCGCTGCCGCTGGGTCGGGAAGTGCGACCGGTACCACGCCTCGCCGCGGCCCCAGTTCTCCTCGAAGTAGTGCGAGGACTTCGTGTTCCAGGCCGGGAAGAGTCGCGGCACCAGCGGATGCTGGATGAGGTAGTTCCACAGCGATGTGGTGCCACCCCGCTTGGTGCCGATGATGAGGAAATCCGGTAGTGGCCGACGGTCGCTGGTGCGTACCCCGTAGTCGACGAGGCCCTCCCGCACCCGGCTCGTCACCTGGGTCGGCACCAACTGCTTAACCCGGTCGCGGATGGACGCCACGACGATGTCACCTGCCCTTCGAGGGACGCGGCGCGACGCTCGGCGCCCCGCCACGGATCTGCACCATGGTCGCCCGGATGCCCTGCCGCACCCGAGGCAACGTCAACAAACCGACGCAACCGACCGCCAGTACGGCCAGCGCCACCGCCAGACCGACGATCCCCCGGCCGCCGGCCAGCACTCCGACGATCGCGGCGGCACCCACGCCGCCGACCGTGAGCAGTGCGGCCCGCAGCATCGACGTGTCGGCCAACGGCTGACCGACGACGATGCGGGCACAGGTCACCGCGATCAGGTTCTCCGTGACGATGCCCGCCGCCCAGGCGCAGGCCGCGCCGGTGGCACCGTGGGCGGGGATCAGCACCAGGCCGAGGGAGACGGTGACCGTGAGGCCGGCCACGGTCGCCGCGAGATGCAGCCCGCTGCGCCCGCTCATCAGCAACATGCTCTGCACGTTGCCCACACCCGTGTTCACCAGCATGGCCAGCGCCAGCACGGTCATCGCGGTGGCGCCGCCGGCGAACCCGGAGCCGAAGAGTTCGAGGAACCCCGCGCCGAAGACGGCCAGCAGCAGGTACACCGGCCAGGACAGCACCAGCGCCCAGGTGGTCAACTGCCGGTGCAGGGCGGCGGCCGCGTCAGGGCGGTCCTGCCCGAACAACCGGGACAGCTGCGGCGACACCGCCACCCGCAGCCCCTGCATGGCGAGCTGTCCGGCCAGGATGTAGCGGCTCACCGCGCCGAAGATGCCGGCATCTGCCGCACCAGCGAGCACTGTGGTGAGCAGCACACCGATCCAGACCGCACCCGAGTCGATGGCCGCCGACGCGGCCCGGGGCAGGGAGAACCGCCAGAAGGACCCCCACTCGTCGCGCCCGGCGCGCAGTCCCGCTCCCCGGCCGATCCCCAACGGCCCGACGACCAGCAGCAGGGTCACCGCAGCAGCCAGCAGGGCCGGCACCACCCAGCCGGTCATGCCGGCCAGCAGGCCACCGCCAGCCAGTAGCACGGCCGCGCCGACCAGCAGGGGCCGCGCGGTGGGCAGCAGCACCGACTGCACCGCCACGTACATCCGCATCGGCCGTACGCAGCGCAGCACGCCGAACAGCAGGGTCATCGCCACCACCACCGGCACCGCGGCGAAGCTGACCCGCAGCAGCGCACCACCGTCGACGCCCGCGCCGTCGAGCAGCCGGCGCGCGAGCGGGTCGGCGGCGAGGATCCCGACGGCCGCGATGACGAGCGCCGCCGACAGCGGCGGAATCAACGCCACCGGCAGCATCCGGGCCGCGTCGCCCTGCGGGCCGAGCCGGCGTCGGGGCAGGCTCCAGATCAGGCCGGTCTCCGCGCCAAGCACGCAGAGCGCCGCGGACACCGTCACCACGCCGATCGCCGCGAAGAAGACACCGGAACCCTCGGTGCCGTAGCCGCGGGTGATGACGACCACCAGGACGAAACCCATCAGCCCGTTGACGGCGGCACCGAGCAGCCCGGCCGCGCCGCTGCGGGCGCCCCGGCGGGTCTCGGTCGCGGTGCTGTCCGGCGCGGGCTCGGCCGGGCCGCCCGTGGCGGGCGGCTGCGGCGCGGGCGGGTGGACGGGGAGGCTCATGCCACCACCTCCGGTTGGGCCGCGGACGGGTGGGGCAGGGCCGGGCCGGGTGGCCGGGCCTCGCGTTCCACCAGGGACATGGTCAGGGCGACGGCGAAGAACGCCACCGCGAGGTTCGGGCTGGCCAGGCCGTAGAACGGGATCTGCACGATGCACACCACCGGCACCACCGCCAGCCACTGGCCCGCCGCCGAGCGGGCCCGCGCGCAGATCACCGCCACGAGCGCGAACCAGGCCAGGAAGAACAGCAACGCCGGTACGCCGTGACAGAACAGCACCATCCACAGCTGGCCCTGGGTGCCCACCGGAACGGGTGCGCTGATCGTGTCGACGGTGGCCGGCGCGCCGTAACCGAGCCACGGTGACTCCGCCACCCGCCGCAGCACCTCTTCGTAGAGGGCGAACCGGTCGCTGTTGGTGTCACTGGACTCGACCCGGTTGCCGATCAGCTCGGTGACCGGGATGAACAGGGCGGCCAGGCCACCGATGAGCAGCACACCGACCACGGAGGCGCCGACCCGGACGTTGCCGCGCCGGGCGGCCCGCAATCCGAGCACCAGCAGCCCGGCGCCGAGGCTGACGAACATCGTCCGGTTGAGGGTGAGGAAGGCCGGCGCCAGCGACAGCGGCAACGACGCGATCACCGCCCAGCGCAGCACGCCGTGGCGGCGCAGCATGACGAAGGCCACCACGCAGGGCAGCGTCATCGCGTACGCGCTGCCGTAGTTGTTGGTGTACGGGAACGGCGCCGACGGCCGGTAGATGGGGTTGAGCGCGCGGGGGCTGTACTCGCTGGCCGCGATCCGTACCAGGTCCTGGATGTAGGCGTTGCCGGAGACGCCACCCGGCAGCAGCATCTCCATCGGCGTGCTCATCTCGAAGCGGGGCGCCAGCACACCCAACCAGCCGAGCACGACAAGCCCGAACCAGAACAGGCAGATCGGCACCAGCAAGGTGGACAACTCGATGCCCTGGCGCGCCACCGCGTACACGTACACGCCCACCACGAGGGCGGTCACGTAGAAGCCGAGTCGCAGGCCGAAGGCGAGCAACGAGCCGACCGAGGACAGCTGGGTGGCGCTGACCACCACCAGCGCCAGGAACAGCAGCCACAAGCCGGTGCCCGGCGGCAGCGGCACCCGGCCACGGACCAGCAGCAACGCCAGCAGCACCGCGCCCAGCAACGACCAGCCCAGATAGAACGCGCCGGCCAGCCACCAGAGCGGCACCAGCCCGAACATCACCACCAACGGCCAGACCGGCAGCCGGGGCAGCACCGGAGCCACCAGCCGGGCGCCCGGATGCTGGCCAGCCGGCTCGTCGACCGACGGCGGGCTGAGGGTGGGCACGGTCAGCCCCGGCCGGTACGGGTCAGGACGAATCCCAGCGGGGCCACTCCGGCGGCCCGCAGCCGCTCCGCCAGGCGGCGCAGATCGCCCTGCTTCGTCCGATCCTGCTCGACCACCACGACGGCGGTGCCCTGCCGGGCGGCGGCCACGCCCCGCTCGTCGGCCTCGGCCGGCGGGGCGTTGAACAACACCAGCCCCTGGGCGGCGCGCTGCCGCCAGGTGCCGAAACGCACCCCACCGGCACCCACCGGCACCTCGTCGGCCTGCTCGGCGACCGGGCTCTTCGCCGTCACCGGGCCACCGCTCATCCGGGGCAGCATCATCGTCGCCTCCGGGTCACCGGGCGCCGGCCGGGCCGGGCCGGGACGCGGGGACGGACGGCGTACCGGCGTGATCTGCTCGGTCACGTCGTCGATGGAACCGGAGCCGTCCGGGCGCGGCTTGGGGATGCTGGGGCGGGCCGGGTTGACCGCAGCGGGCAGCCGACCCCGATCCGTCATCACCGTCGCGCGCAACTCGTCCAACCGGCCGCTGTCGTCGGCCACGTAGACGTCCCGGCCGGTGGCCGCCAGGGCCACCGCCAGGCCGGCGGTGAGGGTGGTCTGGTCTTCCCGGGTGGTCAACAGGGCGATCCGGGCCGGTTCGCGTACCCGCTCCGCGATGGCCATCGCCACGTAACGGATGTCCGCGTCCACCGGCCGGCGCCGCCCGAACAGCCCCTGTCCCCGCACGGTGCCCAGCAACGGTAGGCCGGTGGCGTCGCGCCCGTCGTCGACCGAGCGGATCCGCCGGTCCATCGACTCCCAGGCGTAGGCCAGCACCACCCCGAGCAGGAGACCACCGAGCAGTCCCGCCGCCACGTAGAGCGGGCCGCGCCCACTGGAGGAGACCAGGGCCTTCTCGGCACTCTGGGTGACCCAGCCCGGGTTGACGTCGACCGCCGCGATCTCGGTACGGGCGGAGCTGAGCTGGGTCAACTGGTTGTTCACCCCGGCGAGTTCGGCGACGACCGCTTCGCGCGCCCCGTTCCGCGCGTTGGCCATCCGTTTCTGCAGGGCAGCTTGCCTCGCGGCGACATCTTCGATGCTCTTGTCGTACGAGCGCAGCATCTCTTCCCGCTGCCGTTCGTACATGTTCCGCCGTACGTCCAGATAGGACTGAGCGGCCAGGTTGGCATTGTTCACCGCCGACTCGGCCGAATCGGCGGTGAAGGTGAAACGCAGGATCTGCCCGCCGGCGGGTACCTCCACGTCCAGCGCGTCGCGCACGTCGCGGGGATCCCGGCCACCGGAGTCGGCGAGCCGCTGCACCACGTCGGTGCCGGTGGCGATTCCGCTCTCCACGTTCATGTTCACCGCCCGGTCGGCGGCCGCACCGCTGGGGGTGAAGGCGTCGGTGACCACCGGGCGGACCGCGACCACCGCGCTCGCGCTCACCGCACCGGGGATCAGGAAGACGTACCCGATCGCCGCCGCCAGACCCAGCACCGCGACCGCGGCCACCAACCGGATCCGGTGCAACGGAACCCGCAGCAGATCGGTCAGCGTGACCGTACGAGCCGCAACCGTACCGCCGGACCAGCCGGGCTGTGCATCAGTCATGTACGCCACCGTCGCTACGTTGTCGAAAAGGAGCATCGCGGGTGCAGCGGCCTGCGCGACAGCTCCGCCCAGCGCTCGGGCCGGCGACGGGAATCCGCCGCCGGCCCGACCTGAACAAGTTACCGACCTTCTGCTACAACGGGTACACCCCTACTGCACCGCGAAGAACATCCGCGGAATCGACCAGGAGAGCCCGTCTGCGGCCGTGGTGAGCACCGTACTCGCCGTCCCGGTGACCGCGGGCGCGGCCGTCGGGTCGAACGGCGCGCTGCGCAGACTGCCGTCGGTGTGACCGTACACGATCTTGCCATCGACCCAGGCCAGCCCCCGGACCGCAGACCAGGTCACGCCGGTGGTCGGCAGGGTGAACTCGGTGGCGCCCAGGTAGTTGCCGTCCACCTCGAAGTACCGGTAGTAGAGCTGGTTGGCGCCGGTACGGGTGTAGTAGAGGCGACCGTCGAGGAAGAAGGCGCCGGTCATGTTCGCCGGGTTGTACCAGGCGTTGAAACCGGACGACTCCCACGGCACCCCGACATTGCCGCCGTTGAACATCGAGATGTCGATGCGGCTGCCGGTGGTGCTGCCGGGGACGGTCCGCGACCAGTAGATCCGGTCACCCAGACCCCAGGTCGCGCCGGCACCGGTGTAGTTGGGCTGGCTGACCGTGGTCGGCGTGCCGACCGTGGTGCCGTCGAACGGCACCCGCTGCAACTCGCCCGCGGTCACACCCAGGTACAGGTTTCCGGAGCTGGCCGACGACGGGTTCCGCGGAGTGATCGTCCGACCACCGGCGATCGGGAACATGCCGAGCCGGCCGTGGTACTCGTTGGCCATGCCGTCGGAGTTGTGCCCGAAGTACAGACCGGTGCTGCCCCGCCAGATCACCGGCACGGCCGAGCCCCAGTTGCTGGCCCCCGAGGGCAGGGCGCTGCCGCCCCGACGACCCGGGTTCCAGTTGACCGGCATGCCGGTGGCCGGGGTGACCGCGGCGATACCGAGCCGGTCGACCGCGCCGTTGCCAGCCCGGTCGCTGGCGTTCGGGTTGTTCAGCCAGCGGAAGTGACCACCGAGGTAGATGATGTTGTCGGCCACCTCGACCGACGTGATCGTGTCGTTGCCGGTGTAGTTGACCCAGGTGCCCAGCTGACCGGACCCCCGCGCGGCGGTCTCGAACCGGACCAGCGCGTCGCAGTAGGCGGCCGGCCAGCCGGTGCCGCCGTTGGTGCCGACGACGAACCAGCTGCCGTCGCCACCGAAGCGCAGGTCCTGCACGTAGTGCACGAAGGTGGCCGGGTCCCCGCACGGTGCGACGAACCGCTCCGAACTCCAGTCGATCACACTCGGCGTGCCTGTGGTGTCGATGAGCACGATCTGGTTACGGGGCAGCCCGTCGACGAGCGTGAAGTTACCGCCCACGGCCAGGGTGCTGCCGTCCGGGGTGATGTCGATGGTCCAGGCGTACGAACCGGTGCCGTGCCGGCCGACCGTGGCGTTGACGTTGAACGTCGAGTCGATCGCGCCGGTGGAGGCGTTGATCCGGGCGATGCCGGAGTGCGCCGTGCCGTTGATCCAGTTGAAGGCACCGGCCAGGTACAGGTCGTTGTCGTGCAGGACCATGTCGCGGATCATTCCGCCGTCGGAGCGGCCGACCCAACTGTCGATGGTCTCGCCGGTGGCCGGGTCGAGGGCGACCAGGTTCCGACGCGACACACCGTTGACGTTCTTGAAGGTCCCACCGACGATCAACGTGCCACCCGGCCCGGCGATGAGGGCGTTGACCGCGCCGTCGAGCACCGGCACGAAGGCGGTGTTGATGGCGCCGGTGGTCCGGTTGTACGAGAACAGGTAACGCTGGGTGATCCACGGAGAACTGGCGGTCTGCCGGATCTGGGTGAAGTTGCCCCCGACGAACACGGTGTTGCCCACTTCGGCGAAGGCACGGGCCTCACCGTCGCGGCCGTGCGGGGTGTTGTCGACCGGGTTCGTCGACACGAGGGTGCCCGTCTCAGGTACGGGCACCACGGCCGCCTCGGCCGCCTTGGGCACGGCCAGTACCGCCGCGAGAGTTGCCAACGCGACAGCCGCGACCCGTACTCGACGTCTACGGGTGGGATGCCGTCGGAAGGAGATTAAGGGCACGCTACGCCTCCAGGGTGGACGGGAATGCCGGTAGCCTCTCGCGTCCACCCCGCAGGGCGACATCCGCCGATTGGGCGGTCGGTGAATCCGTTAGCGGACAGTGGCGACACCAGAGGCTTCAGCAGCGACCGAGTGTCCCAAACCGCTGTCCGGTTGCTGTCAGCGGCTCCCTCCGGTGGGTTGCCGCAGGTAGCTGTCCCGTCCCGCGGCGGTGAACCCGGCCAGCGCAGCGGCATCGTGGTTCATCGTCATGTTGCAGGTCTTGGTCGTGGTCGTCATGCCCGGCGAATTGAAGTAGATCGCCGCCTTGATTTTCGGGTGGGCCTTCAACGCCGCCGGGAATTCCTCGAACCAACGCCGCTTGGCATTCGGATCATTCGCGTCGAAGTTCGTACCGAACTCGGCAAGCATCCGCGGCTTGCCCGCACCGATGCCCTTCTCGTCCAGCCACCGGTAGAACGATCCGACGGTGGTGCTCGGACTCTTCCAGACCGTGCTGCCGTTGCACACGTGGAAGTTGTACGGATCCCAGGCGACCCAGTCGACGTACCGGTCTCCGGGGTAGAGCCCGGCGTACCTGTCGTAGTGACCGGACCAGCCCATCATCGTCCACACCCAGACCGCGTTGCGGACGTTGGCTGCGGCGAACCGGTCGTGCACGTACCGCCAGGCCTTGACGAAGTCGGCGTCGCTGCCCTTGGCCGGCTCGTCCTCCGGCTCGTGGTCGAAGCCGATGAAGACCGGCTGCCCCACCGCCCGGATCCGGCCGGCGACCGCGTCGATCGTCTCGTCGTACCGGCCGCTGTACACGTCCTTCCAGGTCAGCACCGTGCCGGAGGAGAAGACCCGGCTCTCCCAGGCGAAGAACATCAGCCGACCCTCGCGCATCTGCTGCTGCTGGTACGCGTCCGGGAACGCACCGTTGCTGCCGGTGTTGGAGAAGTCGTGGTAGCGGTGCACGATGTCGAACTTGCGACCCACCTGCGCCTCGACGTCGGTGACGGCCCGGCCGTGGTCCCAGGTCTGTGGGTTGGTCGGCGAGTACATCCCCCACCAGGCGCCGCAGGACGGCACCAGCTTGTCCGACACCTTCCCGCACGCGCCGGAGTCGGCCGGCGGTCGGGTCGCGGTCGGCGTCGGCCGCGCCGGCGTCGGGCTCAGGCTGGGCGAGACGCTTGGCGACGGGCTCGGCGAGACGGGCGGTCGCGTCGGCTCTGCGGTGGGCGGCAGGGTGGCGCTCGGCGGGGGCGGCGCCGGACGGCCGGCGACGTCGTAGCTGAGCACCAGGTTGGGCCGCAGATCCGCGCTGCGGTTCTCGGCGGAGGCCCAGTAGATGCGGGTGTCGAGGCCGGCCTGGGCCAGCGAGACGGTCCAGATGCCGTTACCCGTGACCAGCCCGGAGACGTCCCACTCGTTGAATCCCTTGGCGACGCCGGTGACCGTGTCCAGAGCCGAGGCGAGGCGCTCCGGTGCCGGGCGCTGCGCGGTGGCGTCCAGGTTCGATGCGTGCGCGCTCACCGTGGCCTTGAACGCCTGCCAGGCGTGCACCCGCAGGGTGGCCCGGACGTTCGTCGCGTTCGCCGGCAGCGTGGTCACCATGAAGGCGAGCACCGCGTCCCGGCCACCACGTGGATTCCCGTCGCAGCGCGCCGGGCAGGTGGCCAGGGTCGACTTGACGCTGTTGTCCCCGTCCTGCACCACGGCCGTGGCGGTGGTGTCGGCGACCACCGGGATGGAGACGTCGTCGTCGGCGAGCAGCGGCACCATGGTCGCGGTGAGTCCGAGCACGACCGTGATGCCGAGGGCACCGAGGACAACGGCCTTGCGCCGGGGACCGGGGTGCCGGATGAGGCGATGCAGTCCACGCCTGGTCACGGAAACTCCTTGCGTCTGCGGCGGTAACGCTGTGCAGCGTATCGGTGTACACAACAGAGCAAGGGCATGACAGGGGGACCTAAGCGGGTCTTAATCCTCACCTAAGACTCAGCGCAGAAACGACCCTTTCGGTCCGTGATCACCCTCGTCCGGATCGAGCATCATGACACTCGTTCGTAGATCATGGACGGTTGGTGTAGGCGGCGGTCAGCGCTGAGGACATCGCCGCACGTGGGGCCGGCACACCGGTGAACTGCTCGAACTGGCCGATCGCCTGGGCCAGCAGCAGGTCCAGACCGGAGACGATGCGGCAGCCGGCGGCGGCGGCCGACGCGGCGAGCGGGGTGGGCCAGGGGTCGTAGATCGCGTCGAAAAGGACCGTGGTGGAACGCCAGGCCACCGTGTCGGCCAACCCGTCGGCGGCACCCTTGGGCACTGTGGAGATCAGCACGTCGGCGTTCGTCGACGTCGCCGCCTCGGACCAGGGCGCGGCGGTCAGCGCCAGGCCCAGGGAGTACGCCACCGGCGTCAACTCGGCGACCGCCGCCGGTCGGCGGGCGATCACGGTGACGCCGGCCGCCTGCAACCGGGCCGCCGCCGCCAGCGCCGCCCGGGCGGTGCCACCGGCACCCAGCACGGTGACCGTGGCGCCGGTGCCCACCCCCGCCTCGGTCAGCACCTCTACCATGCCGGTGACGTCGGTGTTGTCGGCGTACCAGGAACCGTCGGGTCGGCGTACCAACGTGTTTGCCGCGCCGACGGCGGCGGCGACCGGCGAGACCTCGGCGGCCACCGCGAGCGCCGCCTCCTTGCCGGGCATGGTCACCGACAACCCGGCCCACTCCGGGCCCAGGCCCGCGACCAGATCCGCCAGCTCCGCCGCCGCGCACTCGATCCGGGTGTACGACCACCCGTCGAGCCCGGCGGCCGCGTAGCCGGCATTGTGGATCACCGGGGAGAGGGAATGCGCGATCGGCTTGCCCACCACCGCCGCCTTGTGCACCGAACCCGCCACCGACGCTCCTCCACCGCAGGGACGACTGTCACCTAACATCCAACAATGTTCGACAGCAGCCTGCGACACCGCATCGCAAAGACCACCCTCACCCTGCGCGGGCCGGACCGGCGGGCGCTCGCCGAACAGGTCGTCACCCTCGCGCAGCAGCGGCACGCCTTCGCCTTCGGCAACATCGGCTTCGACTTCGTCGACCTGGTCGGCGGCCCCGACCCCGAGAATGCCCAGCCGTTCGGCGGTACGGATTCCTCGGATCTCGACCGGCTCGCCGACCTGTGGCTCGGCCTCTTCAACACCGCCACGCTGCCGTTCTACTGGGGCAGTTACGAGCCACGACGCGGCGCACCGGACACCGAGCGGTTGACGAAGACCGCGCGCTGGCTGGCCGATCGCGGCGTGACAGTCAAGGGTCACCCGCTGGTCTGGCACACCGTGCAGCCGCCGTGGCTGCTCGGCCTCGACCTCGACGAGGTCGAGGCGCTGCAACGGGCCCGCATCCGCGACCTGGTCGGCGGGTTCGCCGGCCTGATCGACACCTGGGACGCGATAAACGAGGCGGTCATCATGCCCGTCTTCGTCAACGGCGACAACGCCATCACCGACCTGGCCCGGGCCCGGGGTCGCATCCACATGGTGCGGATGGCGTTCGAGGAGGCCCGGGCGGCCAACCCGACGGCGACCCTGGTGCTCAACGACTTCGACCTCAGCTCGGCCTACGAGTGCCTGATCGAAGGCGTCCTCGAAGCCGGCGTGCGCATCGACGCGATCGGCCTGCAGACCCACATGCACCAGGGGTACCGGGGCGAGGAGTACATGCACGAGATGCTCGACCGATTCGCCCGCTACGGCCTGCCGCTGCACCTGACCGAGACCACGCTGGTCTCCGGCCACCTCATGCCGGCGGAGATCGAGGACCTGAACGACTACCAGATCCCGCAGTGGCCGAGCACCCCTGACGGGGAGGCCCGACAGGCCGAGGAGATCGTCCGGCACTACCGGTCCCTGCTCGCCCATCCGGCAGTCGAGTCGGTCAACTACTGGGGGCTCACCGACCGGGGTGCGTGGCTGGGCGCCCCCGCCGGCCTGGTCCGCGCCGACGGCAGCCGCAAGCCCGCGTACGACGCCCTCGAAGCCCTGATCAAGGGCGAGTGGTGGCTACCACCGACCCCGATGCGCACCGACGCCGACGGCCGGATCACCGTCGAAGGCTTCCTCGGCGACTACACGGTGAGCGCGGGTGAGCACCGCGCCCACTTCACCCTCGACGCCGCCGACACCACCACCACGATCGACCTGACCTGAGCACGCGCGGAGCGGAACTCAGATGATGCCGGCCTGGCGGGCCTTGGCCTCATTCTTCTTGTGGTCCTGGTAGGTCTCGGCGAAGGCCGAGTTGCCCTCCTTGTCGATGGCCACGAAGAAGAGCCAGTCCCCGGCCGGCGGATCCATCGCGCCTTCGAGGGCATCCTTACCCGGGTTGTTGATCGGGGTCGGGATCATGCCACGCAGTTTGCGGCTGTACGGATTCTTGGTGTCGAGCAACTCGTCCTGGGTCATCTCGGCCGAGGTCTTGGTCTTCTGGCCGGTCAACTCCAGGTAGTAGTTGACGGTGACGTCCATCTCCAGGCAACCGCAGTCGAACGTGCCCTTGTACACCCGGTTGTAGGCGACCCGGGCGACCTTGCCGAGGTCCTTCTTGGTGCCGGCCTCGGCCTGGGCCAGCGAGGCCACGATCAACGCCTCGTACGGGCTGATCCCGCGATCCTTCTGCACCCGGTCGGCGAACTCCATCTCCCCGGTGACGGTCAGGAAGTGGTCGACCATCTGCCCGAGGATGGTCTCGGCGGTGGCGTTCGGCGGGATCTCGTAGGTGTCCGGGAAGAGGAAGCCCTCGATGGACTTCTTGGACTTCTTGCCGTCGTCGCGCTTGAACCACCAGTCCGGCACACCGAGCTTCTTCGGGTCCTTCGCGGCGGCCTCGAACTCCTTGACCGGGATGTCGGTCTTGTCGCTGAGCAGCTTGAAGATGCTCTTGGCGGTACGCCCCTCGGGGATGGTGATCCCATTGACGATCCGGCTGGCCGGGTCAAGCATCGCGGCCAGCGCCAACTCGCCGCTCATCTGCTTGCGCAGCTTGTAGGTGCCCGACTGGATGTTGCGGCTGCGGGAGTTCTTCTCGGCCGCCTCGATGAACGCCTTGGTGCTCTTGATCACGCCCGCGTCGTAGAGCGCCACGGCCATGTCGGCCAGGAACGCGCCCTGCGGAATCTGGATCGTCACTTCCTCGGTGCCCGCGCCGTCGTAGTCGGGGGTGACGAAGTAGCTCTGGACCCGGTCGAAGCCGTAGAAGGCACCACCACCGATAGTGCCAAGCAGCACCAGGGCCAGCAGCAGCGCCAGCGCTGTCTTGCCCCGGCCCCCGCCGGAGCGACCGCCCCGCTTGCGACCTCGGCGGTGCTTGCCCTTGTCCCCCCGATCCTGCTCGTCGTGACCGAGGTCCAGCTCGTCAAACATCTACGTCCGCCTCCGCTGCGTGTCCAGCCAGCTCTGCAGAATCTCCACCGCGGCGGCCTGGTCGACCACCGCGCGTTGCTTCTTCCCCCGGACACCTCGTTCGGCCAGCCTACGGCTCGCCACGACCGTGGACATCCTCTCGTCGGTCAGCGTCACCGGGACAGGCGCTATCACCTCGGCCAGTTGTCGAGCGTACGCCTTGACGTGCTCGGCTGCGGGCCCATGTCGACCAGCGAGGTTGACCGGCAGGCCGACCACCACCTCGACCGCCTCGTGCTCGACGACCAACGCGGCGATCTCGACAAGATCCTTCGGCACCGCGTCCGGCCTGGGCTTCTGCTCCCGGGCGACGGTGACCAGCGGGGTGGCGAGCACCCCGTGCGGATCGGACCGGGAGACCCCGATGCGGACCTGACCGACATCCACACCCAGCCGTACACCCCGGGAAAACTCAGTCACCGACCGTCACCTCTGTAGCGAAGGGGCCAGGGCGGACCGAAGTGGTCCGCCCTGGCCCGCTGTGCCGATGATTCACGCCTCGGCGATCGCCTTCTCGACCGTCAGCAGCAGGGTCGGCACCTCGGACTCGGGCAACCCGCCGCCCTGGGCGAGGTCCGGGCTGCCGCCGCCGCGCCCGGAGAACGCCGCCTTGACCAGGTCGTTGGCGGCAAGACCCCGGCTGCGGGCGGCCGGGTTGACCGACACCACAAGCGACGCCTTGCCGTTCGACCGGGACGCCACCGCGACCACACCCGGCCGGGCCGCGTCGATCCGGCCCCGGATCTCCTGCGCGAGGGTGCGCACGTCGTTGCCGGCCGCGCCCTCGGGCGCCTCGATGCCGACGTAGGCGACCCCGCGGACGTCCTTGGCCTGGGCGGCGAACGCCGCCGCGCCGCCGAGCACCAGCTGGGCGCGCAGCTTCTCCAGCTCCTTCTCCGCGTCGCGCAGCTGGGTGACGGTCTGCTCGACCCGGTCGGCGACCTGCTCGGAGGGAACCCGGTACAGCTCGGCGAGACGGGACACCAGCAGATGCTCCCGGGCCAGGAAGTTGAACGCGTCCATGCCGACGAGCGCCTCGACCCGGCGGACCCCGGACCCGATGGACGACTCCGAAAGGATCTTCACCAGGCCGAGCTGGCCGGAGCGGGACACGTGGGTGCCACCGCACAGCTCACGGGCGTAGTCACCGACCTCGACCACCCGGACCTGGTCGCCGTACTTCTCGCCGAACAGCGCCATCGCGCCGATGCGACGCGCCTCGTCCAGCGAGGTGACGAAGGCGTGCACCTCCAGGTCGGCCAGCAGCACCTCGTTCACCTGCTGCTCCACGTCCCGCAGCACACTCGGGGCGACACCGGTCGCGGTGTTGAAGTCGAACCGGAGCCGACCCGGAGCGTTGAGCGAACCGGCCTGGGTGGCGGACTCGCCGAGGAAGTTGCGCATCGTCTGGTGGACCAGGTGGGTCGCGGTGTGCGACCGGGAGATGGCCCGCCGCCGACTGGTGTCGATCTCGGCGTAACCGGTCTCCCCCGCGCGCACCTCGCCCCGGATCACCCGGGCCCGGTGCACGATCAGCCCCGGCACCGGCTGCTGCACGTCGAGCACCTCGACCTGCCCACCGCCCACGGTGATCATGCCGAGGTCGGGCTGCTGCCCACCACCCTCGGCGTAGAACGGGGTGGTGTCGAGCACCAGCTCGACCATGTCACCCTCGACCGCCGCCGCACGCGGGCCGTCGGTGCCGAGCACCGCCCGTACCGTCGACTCGCGGGCCGTCTCGGTGTAACCGGTGAAGGTCACCGGGCCCCCGGCGTCGAGCACCGACCGGTACGCCGACAGGTCCGTGTGCCCGGTCTTGCGCGCCTGCGCGTCGGCCTTGGCCCGGGCCCGCTGGTCGGCCATCAGCCGACGGAAGCCCTCCCGGTCGACGTCGAGCCCCTGCTCGGCGGCGATCTCCAGGGTCAGGTCGATCGGGAAGCCGTACGTGTCGTGCAGCTGGAACGCCTTGGCACCGGAGAGCGCCGGCTTGCCCGCCGACTTCGTCTCGGTGATCGCGGTGTCCAGGATCGTGGTGCCGGCGCGCAGCGTGGCGAGGAAGGCGTCCTCCTCGGCGTACGCGTACGCGGAGATCCGGTCGAAGTCGGTGGCCAGCTCCGGGTACGAGGGGGCCATGCAGTCCCGGGCCACCGGCAGCAGCTCGGGCAGCGCCCGCTCCTGCCAGCCGAGCAGCCGCACCGCCCGGATCGCCCGGCGCATGATCCGCCGCAGCACGTAGCCCCGGCCCTCGTTGGACGGGGTCACCCCGTCACCGATGAGCATCAGCGCGGTCCGCACGTGGTCGGCGACCACCCGCAGCCGTACGTCGTCGGGGTGCGACTGGTTGGCCGCCTGGCCGGACTGCGCGCCGTACCGCTTGCCGGTCAGCTCGGCCGCCCGCTCCAGGATCGGCCGGACCTCGTCGATCTCGTAGAGGTTGTCGACGCCCTGCAGGATGGAGGCCATCCGCTCCAGGCCCATGCCGGTGTCGATGTTCTTCTTCGGCAGCTCACCGACGATCCGGAACTCCTCCTTGCTCCGGACGTCCGCGATCTCGTACTGCATGAAGACGAGGTTCCAGAACTCCAGGTACCGGTCCTCGTCGACCTCCGGGCCGCCTTCGAGGCCGTACTCGGGGCCCCGGTCGTAGTACAACTCCGAGCAGGGGCCCGCCGGGCCGGGGATGCCCATCGACCAGAAGTTGTCCTTCTTGCCCCGGCGCACGATCCGCTCCGCCGGCACGCCGGTGCGCCGCCAGATGTCGTACGCCTCGTCGTCGTCCAGGTAGACCGTCGCCCAGATCCGCTCCGGGTCCAGCCCGAACCCACCCGCCTCGACGGACTTGGTGGCCAGGTCCCAGGCGAACGGGATCGCCCCGTCCTTGAAGTAGTCACCGAAGGAGAAGTTGCCGTTCATCTGGAAGAACGTGCCGTGCCGGCTGGTCTTGCCGACCTCGTCGATGTCCGGCGTACGGATGCACTTCTGCACGCTCACCGCGCGCGGGAACGGGGGCGACTGCTGGCCCAGGAAGTACGGGACGAACTGCACCATGCCGGCGTTGACGAACAGCAGGTTCGGGTCGCTGATGGCGGGCAGCGGAGCGGACGGCACCACGGTGTGGCCATTCGCCTCGAAATGGGCGAGATACCGCCGCTTGATCTCCGCCGTCTTCATCGCTGGTGTTCCTCCGGAAAGATTTCTCGATCGCCGATCCGCGGGTCCTCCCGCAACTCGGCGAACTGGTCGTCGAACGCCTCACCCTGCGCGAACGCCTCGTGGATCTCCTGCTCCCGCTCGGCCATCCCGGCGCGCACGTCCGCCACGAAGCTACGCAGTTCCTCGACGAGGCCGCCAGCGGATTGCGACAGGTTGTCGGCGATGCCGGCCGGAGTGTACGCGTGCGCGGCACGGGTCGCCTTGCGGACCACCACCACACCGACGGCCAGTCCGATACCCAGCCAGAACAGACGCCTCATGCTCGTACCTCCCGACAGGTCACTGGTTGCCGCGCCGGGCGGCGCGCCGCTGGGCCTTGATGGTGTCGCGGACCTCGCGCTCGGTCTCGGCGTGCCGGCGGGCGGACGCGGCCTTGCGCACCCCGTAGCCGAACGCAGCCACCTTGACCAGCGGGTTCGCCGCGGCGGCGGAGACGACGGTGACCAGGTTGGCGACGTTGGCGCTGATGTTCTGCGCGTGGCTGGTCATCGTGTCGACCTTGGCGAGTTGCAGGTTCACCCCGTCGAGCGAGGTCTGCACCTGCTCCAGGGTGACGTTGACGTTGCGCACCGTGGTGTTGACGTCACCCAGCAGCGGGCCGGTCCGGTCGTTGAGCTCGTTGATCATCCGGGTGGTGGCGTCCACGGTGTGCCGCAGCCGCAGGATGGGCAGCGTCAGGATCAGCACCAGCATCGCGAACGCGATCGCCGCGATCAGCGCCGCAACCTCCAAAAAGCCCACGCCTGTCCTCCTCAACGAAATGTCTCGGGGCGGCATTATCCCCGATCCGCACGACCGTCTCGCCCGCGCCGACGCCCGCTGGCCCTGCCGAACGAACGGCAGGGTGACACGCGTGACGCCAGACCAGACCCTACCGTCCGTGATGACATTCGGCTCAGGACGGTGGTGACGGCGTCAAGTCACCCAACGGGTCGTCGCCCAGGGTCGGGTAGGGGTCCACACCGGTCAGTGACGGATCGGTGCTCGGCTGGGGCCGGGTCCGGTCGTCGTCGATCGCGTTGCGCACCTTCACCGTCACCAACGAGCCAGGGCACTCCTCGGCGGCGGCCTCCGGGTCCAGCGACGGCACCACCGCCGGCTCACCGTCCACCGGAGGCGGTACGCAGGTGGGAGCCCGGACCCAGAGATCGAGGGTCAACTCGTCCCGCCGCCAGCAGGTGTAGCTGCCCTTCTCCTCCTGTTCGGGGCAGTAGGCCGGCTTCCACGGCTGCCAGCCGTCCTGACTGAGCGCCGACTCGTACACCTGGGCGGTCTCCTCCGGTGACCGCTCGGAGTTCACGGTCCGCTCCCGCAGTCGGCAGTCCAGCAGACACCAGCGGCTGCCGCTGACGGCGTCGACCGGGTCGACCGCGGCCCAGGTGGGCACCGCCAGGTCGTCCAACGACGCGAAGACCGGGTCACGGCCCTCCGCCCGCAGACCGAAGAAGACCGGTACCACGCCGAGCAGCAGCACACTGGCCACCGCCAGGATCATCACGCGCAGGCGTTGGTTACCGCCACCCTGGTGGCGCAGTTCGCCACCGGCGTCCGGCCCGTCGTCCACCGGTCCGTCGGCGTCCCCGCGTTCGGCGTCGGCGGGTCGCCGTACCTCCGGCTCCGCCCCGGGTCGGAGCACGGCCGGGCCCATCGGCGCGACAGCCGCGGCGGCCCGGGCCACCGCCGGGGGCTCACCGACCCGCGGCGGCGGGGGTACCGGAGCGGCGCCGGAGGGTTCCGGACGCGACGGGTTACGTGGTGGCGGGGCGGCCCGACCCGCCAGCCGCTCCTCGGGGCGAACGCTGCCCCGGTGGGGGCCCGGTGGCGGGCCACCGGGCCGGCCGGGGCCACCGGCGGGTGCTCCGTCGGGACCACCCGCAACGCGCGGACCGCCGCTGGTGGGCGCCGCTCTCGGCGGCACCGGTGGCCCGTCGCCGCGCCGCGCCCCCGGCGCAGGTACGGACGGAAACTCGCCCGACCGTCCCGTCCTCGGCGGCTCCGGCAGCTTGCCGGGGCGTGCCACACCCGGTGGCAGGTCGTCCGGCTCGACGGCGCGGCGCGCCGGTCCCGTCACTGCGGTTTCCGGTTGCCCCGGCGCCCGGGTAGGCCCCGCCGCCGGCGCTGACCCGGCGCGCCCGGCCACCGGCGCCGCTCCGGCCCGACCGGCCGTCGAGGCCGTTGCGGGCCAGCCGGGCACTGACTGGCTGGTGCTCGGCGGCCCGCCCGGCGGTGGCTGACTGCCCGCCGGCGGCATGCCCGGCGGCGGCGGGCTGCTGACCGGAGGTATGCCCGGCTGGTTGGCGGCCGGTGGCATGCCGGGCGGAACTGCACGTCCACGGCCGGTGGGTGGCTCGTCGTGGCGCGGCGCGCCGGCGGCCGGCCGCCGTGGTCCGGTGCCGGGCCGACCCGCTTCGGCGCCGGTGGCCGGGCGGCTCGGCGGCGGCCCGGCGGGAGTGTCCGTGCCGCGCTGCTCACGCGTCGCGGACAGGTCGCCGGTGGACGAACCGGCGGCCCGATCGGCCGGGGCACTGCCCGGCCGGATCGTCCGCAGCGCCGGATCGGTGTGATGGGCACGACCGGCCTGTCGCAGCCAGTCCGCCGGCCGTTGTGGGCGGTCGGCGCGGCCGGTGCCGCCGGCCGGGTCCGCCGGTGGTGGGTGGTCGGCGCGGCCGGCCGGGTCGACCGGTCGTGGGGCGCGGCCGCTGCCGCTGGCCGGCTCCGCCGGTCGTGGGGCACGGCCAGCACCGCCGGCCGGGTCCACCGGTCGTGGAGCGTGGTCCGCGCGGCCGGTCGGGTCCATGGGTCGTGGGGCGTGGTCGGCGCGGCCGGTCGGGTCCGCCGGTCGCCGCCCCAGGTCATCGGCCGAGCCGGACCGGGTGACCGGCCCGTCCTCGGCGGCTCGGCGACCGGGCCGGCCCAGCGGTTCCGGTTCCCCTGGGCGTACGGGCGCGGGCACGTCCATCGCGCCGGCTGCCCGAGCACCGGTGACCGGCGGCTCGGGTGCTGCCCGACGCCCCCGGGGCGGAGTCGTCGGGGCCTGCGGAGGGACCGGCGACGCGGCCCGGCGGCCCCGGGGCGGATGCTCGTCGCCTGCCGAGGACGGCTCGGGAATCGACGGAGCGTTGCCGGACAACGGCACCACCGGTTGGTCCATGTCGGGCTCGGCGGCGCGCCGCCGACCGGCGCGTCGGCCGCTGGCAGGTGCGCCGGTGGGACCCGCCCCCGACACGGGCGTCATGCCCGCCGGCGGACGACCTGGACCGCGCTCGACCGGTTCGCCGACGGCGGGTGCCTCGGGAACTGCCCGACGACCCGGCTGAGCGTACGGGCGTGGCCCGGTGTTGCCGTCCGGCGGACCGGGGACGCCAGCAGGGTCCAGGTGTTCCGGTGCGGCACGGCGAGGGCCGGCAGGTGTACCGTCCGGCCGGCCGACGGTGCGACGCGACGTGGGCGGACCCGACACCGGGCCGATCGGGGCACCGGAGACCTGGCCGTCCGGCGTACCGGGGATCGGGCCGGTCACGGGCCCACCGAAGGGCGGCGGGCCGTCGGCCGGACGGGGACCGCCAGCCGGGGCGGGACCACCGGCCGGGTGAGGGCCGCCAGCCGGGGTGGGCCCAGCGGTCGGATGAGGGCCGCCGGCCGGGCGGGTGACAGGTGCGCCGGGCCAGGGGCCGTCCACCGGGCGGGCGCGGGGCGGTTCGGCGGTTGCCGGGCGCGGCAGGGACGGGTCGGCACCAGCGGGACGTCCGAGATCCGGTTGCGTACGCGCGTCCGCGGTGGGCCCTGGGACCGGCCCGGCCGGGGCAGGGTGAGGGCGGCCCGGAAGCGGACCGGTGCGGCCGGCGGCCGGCGGGCCGGAACGATCCGCGCCGGGTGGCACCGCCGGACCGGATGGCACCGCCGGGCCGGGGCCGGGTGGCACCGCCGGGCCGGACCGGGTGGCCGGTGCCTCCGGTGCGGGTGGCGCGCCGTCGGGGCCGAGTCCACCGCGCTGCTGCTTGGCCGAGCGCAGATCGTCGATCCAGCCGAAGTCCTCGCCGGCCTCCGGTTCCTCCGCGACGGCCTCGGATTTGTTGCGGCCCCAGCGGCGGTTCTTGGGACGCCGCTCGTCCTGGCCGTCCTCCGGTCGCTCCGAACCAGGCGATCTCACTGTTGACCCTTCCCGTCGGCGCGATCGCCGACCTCATCGGTCACTTCGGCGTCCGCGGTCGTCAACTGCGTCTCTTCGGGGCCGGGCCGGGCCGGCGCCCGACCGGAGACCGGTGGCGTCGTCGTGGGGGCGGCCAGGCCACGGACGATCCGGCGCAACAACGGCAGCCGGGTGGCCACCGACCGTTCCGCGCCGTGCTGGCTCGGCTGGTAGTAGTCGGTGCCGACCAGGTCGTCCGGCACGTACTGCTGGCGGACCACGCCACGCTGGTCGTCGTGCGGGTAGCGGTACCCGGTGCCGTGGCCGAGGCCGCGGGCACCGGCGTAGTGGGCGTCGCGCAGACTCCGCGGCACCGCGCCACCCCGACCCGCCCGTACGTCGGCGATCGCCGCGCCGATCGCCATGGTGGCCGAGTTCGACTTGGGTGCGGTGGCGAGGTGGATCACCGCCTGAGCGAGGTTGAGCTGCACCTCGGGCAGGCCGACGTACTCGACCGCGTGCGCGGCGGCGGTCGCCACGCTGAGCGCGCTCGGATCGGCCATGCCGACGTCCTCGCTGGCGAAGATGACCAGCCGTCGGGCGATGAACCGCGCGTCCTCCCCGGCGACCAGCATCCGGGCCAGCCAGTGCAACGCGGCGTCCACGTCCGAGCCCCGCATGCTCTTGATGAAGGCGCTCGTCACGTCGTAGTGCGCATCGCCGGCACGGTCGTAGCGCACCGCCGCGGTGTCCACCGCCCGTTCGGCGGTGGCCAGGTCGATCCGACCGGCGCCCAGCGCGGTGGCCGAGCCGGCCGCCGCCTCCAGCGCGGTCAGCGCCTTGCGGACGTCCCCGCCCGCCAGCCGGACAAGATGGTCCTCGGCCTCGCTGTCGAGGGTGAGCGCACCGGCCAGGCCGCGCTCGTCGGTCATCGCCCGGCGCAGCAGGCCGCGCACCGCCGCATCGTCGAGGGGTTGCAGGGTGAGCAGCACGCACCGGGACAGCAGCGGCGAGATGACCGAGAAGTACGGGTTCTCCGTGGTGGCCGCCAGAAGCGTGACGGTGCGGTCCTCGACGGCGGCGAGCAGGGAGTCCTGCTGGGTCTTGCTGAAGCGGTGCACCTCGTCGATGAAGAGCACGGTGGGCGGTCCCCCGGACCGGCGCTGCCGCCGCGCGGTGTCGATCACCGCTCGGACGTCCTTCACCCCGGCCGACAACGCCGACATGGCGACGAACCGCCGGTCGGTGGCAGCGGCCACCAGGTGGGCGATGGTGGTCTTGCCGCTTCCGGGCGGCCCCCAGAGGATGACCGACATCGGAGCGTCGCCGGTGACGAGTTGTCGCAGTGGCGCGCCGGGGGCGAGCAGGTGATCCTGACCGACGAGTTCGTCCAGGCTCGCCGGACGCATCCGCACCGGCAGCGGGGCGTCCGGGCCGACCGGGGTGAAGCCACCGACGCCACTGGAACCCGCCACCGCACTTGTTGCTGCGGCAGGCTCACCCAGGGTGAAGAGCGTCTCGGACTCCATCACGAGAACAGTACCGGGCTCGACCGACAGCGCCAGAATCGCGCCGCCGACCGAGCCCGGGATGATCCTTCTCGGTCAGCCGCGACCGGGGCGGCGACCCCGGTACCAGCGGCCGCCGCGCCCGCCCACCCCGGCCAGGTGCAGCGCGAGCAGCAGCAGGCCGATGAGTACGAGGGTGTTCCAGTTGAACAGGTCCGGCGCTCCGAGGTTGCTACCGAGCAGGTCGAGCAGAAGTGCGAAGCCGAAGACCACGGCGGCGGCGATAGCGAGCATGACGTTCCTCCGGTGGGGGTGCCAGTAGGTCGTCCCCGCATGTACCCGAACGGTCCCGATGCCAATCTCCACGGTGGAGCGCCGACCCGCCCCGAGATGGGTGGGCGACCGCCCCGCGAGGGCCCGTTTCGTGCCCTGATCTCGGCACGCCTAGGCTCGCCTCATGGTCATCGCCGACGCTGCGCTCGCCGAGCGGCAGGCGCTCCTGAACGCCGTGGACCAGCATCCGTTCGTCCGACACTCGCTGCCGACGCAGGAGCCCTTTCGGGTCTGGCGACGCAACGGTGCCGTGGGCTGGCGGCTTCCCGCTGCCACGCTGGGACCGGTGGGTGGAATCATCGGGCCACCGGCCGAGGCGCTCGATCTGTTCGGCAGGCTCACCGCCGAGGGTGTCTTCGAGCCCGGCCGCTGGGTGCACCTGCCCCGGCTGGCCCCGGAAGCCCTCGCCGCCGTGCCGGGCGTGACGGGCCACGAGGACTGGGACTTCCTCTGGACGGCCACGCTGCCGCCACCGCAGCCGGGTGAGGAGCGGGTGGTCCGGCTCTCCGAGGCCGATCGCCCGGAGTTGACCGCGCTCATCGACGAGTCGTACCCGACCTCGACGGCACGGCCGGACAATCCGCAGGTCGTCGACTGGTACGGCATCCGCGAGGGCGACCGGCTGATCGCCTGCGGGGCCGACCGGACCCGGGGTGACGTGGGTTTCCTCGCCGGCCTGACGGTGGATCCGGCCTTCCGCGGCCGCGGCCTGGGCGCCGCGCTCACCGCCGGCATGAGCCGCGCGCTGGCGGCCCGTCACGACCTGCTGGCGCTGGGCGTCTACCCGGCAAACGTCGGCGCTCTCCGGCTCTACCGCCGACTCGGTTACACCGCCGTCGTTCCGCTCACCTCGGTCCGCTGCGCCTGACCGGCCACCGACTCGCCGTCCCCCGACGGCCTGGCCACCGGCACACCTGGCGGTCCGGCCGCAGGCACGCCGTCCTCCGACGGTCTGGTTGCCGGCGCGCTGTCCCCTGGCGACGGGCCGGTGTCCGGCACGCCGGCCTCCCGCCCATCGCCTGCGGGGTGGCGCCCGGCGCGCCAGGCCGGTAGGTAGAGCGGCGCGGCGACGGCCAGCACCACCGCGCCGACAAGCATCGCCGTACTCACTCCGGCCCGGTCGCCGATGTAGCCGAGCACCACCCCACCGAGGGCAGCCGCCGGCATCGCCACCATGGAGTTCAGCGAGATCAGGCTGGTCCGGTACGGGCCGGCGACCTGCCGGTGCAGCAGCCCCATGTGCAACGGGTTGGACGCGCCGTGCACGGTGTAGCAGGCGATGAAGGCCAGCAGCACTCCGGTCGGACCGGCGAACAGCGCCATGCCGACCACGGTGATGCCTTGCAGGATCCGCAGCACGGCGGCGCCGGGCGCGGCACCGAGCCAGCGGATGAGCAGTGGCGTCAACGCCGCGCCGCCGGCCGAGGCGAGCCACGCCGCCGTATTGGCCGGGCCGAGCAGGGTGGCGGCCCGATCGGCGTCGGCGACCACCTCGGCCAGCCGGATCGGCAACAGCCCCTCGAAGGTGGCCATGCCGAAGCCCCAGAACAACTCGACCGCCACCAACGCGAGCAGCACCCGGGATCGGCGCAGCAGGCCGAACGCCTCGCCCACCATCCGTGGGGCCTCCCGCACCGAGGCGCGCAGCACGCCCGGCCCGGCCACCGCGCGTCGCTCCGCCAGCAGAGCCAGCAACGCCACCAGGTAGACCACCTGCAAGCCGACGGCGGCGATCACCGGTCCGGTCAGGGCGCTGACCGGACCGATCGGTCCGAGGGCCACCAGGGCGCCGCTGAGCAGCGCGCCGGCCGCCATGACCAGGCCGAGCACCGTGCCGCCCTGGCCGAGCCCGTTCTCGTACCGGGCATCGGGGTCAGCGGCCAGGGTGGAGTCGACGTACCAGGACTCCAGAGGGCCGCTGTCCAAGGCGCGGAACACACCCTGCAACGCCCAGACGACGATCAGCAGGGCGAACGAGTCCGCCACCACCAGCAGCCCGGTCGAGACGAGACCGACCAGGCTCGCCACCACCAGCACCGGCTTGCGACCGAGTGCGTCGGCGAACCCGCCGGTCGGCAGCTCCAGCGCGAGGACCACCACGCCCTGCGCGGCGACGGCCAGACCGATCTGGGTCAGCGTCAGGCCGCGTTCCTGCATGAGCAGGATGATCACCGGGATCAGCAGGCCGACCGGCAACCAGCGCAGGCCGTGCAGCACCAGGTAACGGTGGCGTACCTGCGCGACGGTCAGCACGCTCATCGGGCGTCCCGCACCAGGGGGAAGCCGGCGAGGAACAGGATCACCTGCTCGGCGTCCGGCGCGGAGGGCTCGGCGCTGTCACGGTACCGCCGTACCACCGCCCGCAAGTCGTCGTTGAGGGCGCGCAGCTGGGCGGGCGAGAGTGTGAGCAGTGTGTCGCTGAAGTCGACGGCCTGCCGCCACTCGCGCGGCCGGTCATGCTGCACGGCGGTCCAGCGTTGGGCGAACTCGGCCACGAACTGGAAATGCCTGCCCTGTAGCCAGTCCGCCGCGGCCCGGGCCTCCGGGTCGTCCTCGAAATCCGTGCTCTGCCACGAACTGACGTCGTGAGCGGCACGCCAGTAGCGCCGCCGCCCGGCACCCTCGGCCGGCTCCTCGACGACCAACCCGACCTCGGCGAGCTGGCGCAGGTGATAGCTGGTCGCGCCGGTGTTGGTGTCGAGTTCGGCGGCGAGGTCGGTCGCGGTCGCCGGCCCGTTGGTGCGCAGCACGCCGAGCAGTTGGACGCGCAGCGGATGGGCGAGCGCCCGTATTTGCCGAGCGTCAACGTGCACGATCTTCGGCTCGGCCCCGTTCGACATCTCGCACATGAATGCACAGTAGCTGTGCACACCACCTATGCACAACCCCTATGCACTCCTGCTCACCTCCGCCCTCACCCCCGCGCGGGGGGGCCGCGTGTGGGTCCCAGCGCGCAGGTTTCGGGGTGGGTCAGAGGGTGAGGAGTTCGGTGATGCCGCGTAGGCGGGTGCGGAGCAGGGTGGTGGCGCGGGTGGTGTCGAGGCGGATCGCGGTGGGACGGACCAGGCCGTACTCGACGGTGGTCGTGGTCTTCAGGGCGGACGCGTCGAGTCCCTCGTGGTGCGCCACCAGTCGACCCAGCTCGGCCCGGCTGACCGCCTCGGGACCAGCCACGTTCAGCGGTCCGGCGTAGTCGGAGTCGACAAGTTCCACCACGGCGGCGGCGAGGTCGGTGACGTCGATCGGGCAGCGCAGCTCGTCGGTGAAGAGGGTGGCCCGACCGGCCAACGCGTCGCGACAGAGCTGGATCTGTTTGCTGCCCGCACCCACGATCAGCGAGGTACGCACCAGCACCGCGGACGGGTCGAGCGCCCGTACCGCCGTCTCCGCGGCCGCCTTCGCCGCACCGTACGGGAAGACCGGGGTGGGTGGATCGTCGTCGGCGTACGGCTCGGAGCGCCCGGCGTGCAGCGCGTCGCTGGACATGTGCACCAGCCTGGCACCCACCTCGGCCGCGGCCCCGGCCACGTGCGCCGCCCCGTCGGCGGTGACCGCCCAGTCGTCGTACCGGTAGGAGGTGTTGATCACGACGTCGGGGCGCACCTGCGCGACCAGCGCACGGACCGCGGACCGGTCCGTCACGTCCAGCCGTCGGACCACCACCCCCGGCACCCGCAGATCACCGGAGTGGCACGTGCCGACAACCGACCATCCCGCGCCGACCCCCCGCCGACACACCTCCCGCCCCAGGAACCCACTACCCCCCACCACCAGAACCCGCATCCTCAGCCTCCCCGTCGGTTGATCAAGAAGTTTGCGTCGCGAAGCGCCTAGAGCATGACGCAAACTTCTTGATCAACCAGGGCAGCTGAGGGTGGGTCAGGTGGGGTCGGCTACCGGGGCGGCGGGGCCGGCGGTGCCGGGGTGGGACGGGGCCTGGGGCTTGGGCTTGGCGTCGACGCCGGCCTCGGTGCGCTGCTGGACGGTGATGGGGGTGGGGGCGCCGGTGAGCGGGTCGAAGCCGCCGCGGGTCTTCGGGAAGGCGATCACCTCGCGGATCGAGTCGGCACCGGCGAGCAGCATGCAGACCCGGTCCCAGCCGAACGCGATGCCGCCGTGCGGCGGCGGGCCGTAGTTGAACGCCTCCAGCAGGAAGCCGAACTTGTCCTGCGCCTCCTCCGGGGTGATGCCAAGCAGGTCGAAGACTCGCTGCTGCACGTCGCGGCGGTGGATACGGATCGAGCCGCCGCCGATCTCGTTGCCGTTGCAGACGATGTCGTACGCGTACGCCAGCGCCCGGTCCGGCGCCTCCTCGAAGCGGTCCACCCACTCGGAGTTCGGCGAGGTGAAGGGATGGTGCACCGCCGTCCAGCCACCCGCCGCGCCACTCTCGTCCGAGGTCCGTTCGAACATCGGCGCGTCGACCACCCAGCAGAACGCCCAGGCGCTCTCGTCGATCAGACCGGCCCGCTTGGCGATCTCGATCCGGGCCGCGCCGAGCAACTCCTGCGCCTCCCGGGTCTCGGTGCTGGCGGCGAAGAAGATCGCGTCGCCGGGCTTGGCGCCGACCGCGTCGGCCAACCCGTTGAGGTGCTCGGCCGACAGGTTCTTCGCCACCGGGCCGCGCGCCTCACCGGTCTCGGCGTCGAGCACCACGTACGCCAGGCCCCTGGCGCCCCGCGCCTTGGCCCAGTCCTGCCAGCCGTCCAGCTCCTTGCGGGTCTGGGACGCGCCGCCGGGCATGACCACTGCGCCGACGTAGCCGCCCGCGTCGATCGCGCCGGCGAAGACCCGGAAGGTGGTGCCGCGCAGGTACTCGGTCAGCTCGGTCAGCTCGACGCCGTAGCGCAGGTCCGGCTTGTCCGAGCCGTACCGGGACATCGCGTCGTGCCAGGTGATCCGCGGGATCGGCCGGGGGATCTCGTACCCGGCCAGGTCCGACCAGAGGGCGGACACGATCGCCTCGCCGAGGTCGATCACGTCGTCCTCGGTGACGAAGGACATCTCGATGTCGAGCTGGGTGAACTCCGGCTGCCGGTCGGCCCGGAAGTCCTCGTCGCGGTAGCAGCGGGCGATCTGGTAGTACCGCTCCATGCCGCCCACCATCAGCAGCTGCTTGAACAGCTGCGGCGACTGCGGCAGGGCGTACCAGCTGCCAGGCTGCAGGCGCACCGGGACCAGGAAGTCGCGGGCACCCTCCGGGGTGGACCGGGTCAGCGTCGGGGTCTCGATCTCCAGGAAGTCCCGCTCGTGCAGCACGGTGCGGGCCAGCTGGTTGGCCCGCGAGCGCAGCCGCATGGCCTTGGCCGGGCCACTGCGGCGCAGGTCGAGGTAGCGGTACTTGAGCCGGATGTCGTCGCCGGCCACCACCTGGTCGTCGACCGGCAGCGGCAGCGGCGCCGCCTCGGAGAGCACGTCCAGCTCGGACGCGGTCACCTCGATCTCGCCGGTGGGCAGCTCCGGGTTCTCGTTGCCCTCGGGCCGCCGGGTGACCTCACCGACGACCTTGACGCAGTACTCGTTGCGCAGGGCGTGGGCGTCCTCCTCGCGGAAGACCACCTGGACCACGCCGGAGCCGTCGCGCAGGTCGACGAAGATGACACCGCCGTGGTCGCGCCGGCGGGCCACCCATCCGGCGAGGGTCACCGTGGTGCCGGCGTCCGTCGCGCGCAGGCTGCCGGCGTCATGGGTACGGATCACGGCGTGCGTCTCCCTCGTGAAGCTCTACATCTGCTCCCGGCATTCTCGCAGGACGCCCCCGCCGCCGTTTGCCGGGTGCAAGGAAGGGCACCTTGTTAACGCCTCAGGTAGTAAAGGGGCCCCCTTTTAACAGTCCACGCGCACCGGATCGAGGTGCTCCGGTACCTGGCGCCAGCGCACCCGCGGGCGGCCCACCAGGGTCGAAATGCGTCGGCACATGCGGGCGGGCCGCCGGAGGAGGAATCCGGCGGCCCGCTGCGGTGAGGAGGGTCAGTGGTGCGGAAGGATCAGTAGACGCTGACGCCGTAACGGCTCAGCACCGGCCCGACCGGCTGGAAGAAGGTGGTGCCGCCGGTGGAGCAGTTGCCGCTGCCGCCCGAGGTCAGGCCGAGCGCGATGGTGCCGCTGAACAGCGAGCCGCCGCTGTCACCGGGCTGGGCGCAGATGTTGGTCCGGATCAAGCCACGAACCTGACCCTCGGCGTAGTTGACCGTGGCGTTGAGGGCGGTCACCGAACCGCTGCGTACGCCGGTGGTGCTGCCGGAACGCTGCGCCGACTGGCCGACGTAGGCGTTGCCGGAGGCGGTGATGTCGCGGAAGCTGCCGTTGTAGAGGGAGACGTTGCCCGGCTGCACGGTGCTCTGGTTGCTGTAGCGGACGATGCCGTAGTCGCTACCCGGGAAGACGCTGCCGGTACGCGAACCCAGCAGCGCGCTCTGGCTGGAGTTGCTGTACCAGTTCGCCGCGATGTTGGTGCAGTGCCCCGCGGTGATGAAGTAGTACGTGTTGCCGGCCCGCACGTTGAAGCCGAGCGAGCAGCGCCCGCCGCCCTGGGCGTAGATGGCCTGGCCGCCGGAGATGCGGGTGCTCAGCACACCGGCCTCGGCCTCGATGCGTACCGCGCCGTTGGTCCGCGCCGCGGCGGCCTTGACCCGCTCGAGCTTGGCGCCGGTCACCGTGCTGTCGACGGAGACGACGACCTGGTTGGTGGCCGGGTCGACCCACCAGGCGGTGCCGGGGATCGCCGCGGAGCGGTCCAGTTCGGCGGTGGCGCGGTTGAGCTCCGCGGCACCCCGCTTGACCAGTTTCGGGGTGGCGCCGGCCGACGCCACCTGACGGGCGGCGAGGCTGTCGGTCACCGCGACGACCATCTTGCCGGTCGCGTCGGCGTACGCGCCGGCGGCGCGGGCACCGAGCCGCTCGGCCAGGGTGGCGGCGGAGTCGGGCGTGGCGGACCCGGGGGCCGCCTGGGCGGGGGTGCCGGCGAGCACGCCGGCGACGAGGGTTCCGGCCGCGGCGACGGTGACGGCGCGGCGCAGCATTGACCTTGTGGGTCGCATGTAACAGCCTCCCGAAGGGGGTTGGAGGGCCCTGTCATGCCGACAGGGCAGGGCAACTCGGCCACCTGGGGAAACGGCCAAGCGAAGGAAAGTATTCACACATTTAAGATCATTGACAAGGCCACCCTTTGCCCCACTTTCCCCGTTCGACCGAGGTAACCCGTCTGCAACATTGTGGATACAGACGGCCGTCTATACGCTCTGGTCACCGCCACCACCCGGCAACCGTGCACCGGAGGCCACCACGACCCTCGTCCGACGCGCGCTGGCCACCCTCGCCGGCGTCACCGCCCTCGTCCTGTTCGCCACCAGCCCCGCCGTCGCCGACCCCGGCCCACCCCCGAACTCGATGGCCAGCCTCGGCGACTCCATCACCCGCGGCTTCAACGCCTGCGGGTGGTTACGTCGACTGCACCGGCCGCTCGTTCAGCACCGGCGACGACACCACCGTGAACAGCCACTACCTGCGAATCCGCCGGGTCAACCCGGCCATCAACGGCCGCAACCACAACGCCGCCCGCACCGGGGCCAAGTCAGCCGACCTGTACGGCCAGGCCGGCACCGCAGTCAGCCAGGGCGTCGGCTACGTGACCATCCTGACCGGCGCCAACGACGCCTGCACCAGCTCGGAATCGACGATGACCTCGACGGCCACCTTCCGGGCGAACATCGACTCCACGCTGGCCCGACTCAAGTCCGGCCTGCCCAACGCCAAGATCTACGTGATCAGCATTCCGGACGTACACCGACTCTGGTCGGTCGGCAAGGGCAGCAGCAGCGCGCGTACGGCCTGGTCCCTCTTCGGCATCTGCCAGTCCATCCTGGCCAACCCGACCTCGACCGCCCAGGCCGACGTGGACCGCCGCAACCGGGTCCGCCAGCGGGTGGTCGACTTCAACGCCCAACTCGCCGCGGCCTGTGCCGCGTACGGCGCGAACTGCCGCTACGACAACAACGCCGTCTTCAGCTACCCGTTCACCCTCGCCCAACTCTCCACCTGGGACTACTTCCACCCCAACACCACCGGCCAACAAGTCCTGGCCACCATCTCCCACCCCGCCGGCTACCCCTGGTAGCCCCTCCCTCCTCCCCTCCCCT
>NZ_PNOZ01000031.1:0-73459 GCF_002879555.1 Verrucosispora sp. ts21
GGTGGGGGTGAGGAATTCGAGGCGGTTGCCGTGGGGGTCGGTGGTGTGGAAGCGGCGTAGGCCGGGAAGGTCGTCGCTCCAGGTAACGGGGTGGCCGGCGGTGGCGAGGCGGGCGGCGAGGGCGTCCAGGTCACTTCGGAGCAGGGCGGGGTGGGCTTTGCGGGCGGGGCGGAAGTCGTCCTCGACGCCGAGGTGCAGTTCGGCGCCGTACCCGCTGAACCAGCAACCACCGCGAGCGGCGAGGGCCGGTGGTTTGGTCAGTTCGGTCAGGCCGAGCAGGTCGACGTAGAAGGCCCGGGACCGGTCCTCGGAGCCGCGAGGGCAGGCGAGCTGGACGTGATGGATCATGATGAGCACCTCCCGTCCACACGATGACACCGGGTTGCGCTCATAGCAAGACGGACGTACGGTTTTGTTGACAGGGAGAATCGGCGGTAAGTGTCCCCTAACCACGGCGGCGCCCCGGCCGGTGCGACAGACTGCTCAGGACTACTCACGGTCGCTGGTGTGAAGGAGTACGACGTGGCGAGCCTCGACACCTTCGGTGCGAAGACCCAGCTACGCGTCGGAGACGCGAGCTACGAGATTTTCAAGATCAGCCAGGTGGAGGGCCAGGAACGGCTCCCCTACAGCCTGAAGATCCTGCTGGAAAACCTGCTGCGGACCGAGGACGGCGCGAACATCACCGCCGAGCACATCCGCCAGCTGGGCGCGTGGGACCCGAACGCCGACCCGAACGTCGAGATCCAGTTCACCCCGGCGCGGGTGCTGATGCAGGACTTCACCGGCGTACCGTGCGTGGTCGACCTCGCCACCATGCGTGAGGCCGTTCGCGACCTCGGCGGCGACCCCACCAAGGTGAACCCCCTCGCTCCCGCCGAGCTGGTCATCGACCACTCGGTCATCGCCGACCTTTTCGGCCGCGAGGACGCCTTCGAGCGCAACGTCGAGCTGGAGTACGCCCGCAACAAGGAGCGCTACCAGTTCCTGCGCTGGGGCCAGACCGCGTTCAACGAGTTCAAGGTGGTCCCGCCCGGCACCGGCATCGTGCACCAGGTCAACATCGAATACCTGGCGCGTACGATCATGGAGCGCAACGGTCAGGCGTACCCGGACACCGTGGTCGGCACCGACTCGCACACCACGATGGTCAACGGTCTGGGCGTACTGGGCTGGGGCGTCGGCGGCATCGAGGCCGAGGCCGCGATGCTGGGCCAGCCGGTCAGCATGCTGATCCCCCGGGTGGTGGGCTTCAAGCTCTCCGGTGAGATGCCGGCCGGCACCACCGCCACCGACCTGGTGCTCACCATCACCGAGATGCTGCGCAAGCACGGGGTGGTCGGCAAGTTCGTCGAGTTCTACGGGCCGGGCGTGAGCGCGGTGCCGCTGGCCAACCGGGCCACCATCGGCAACATGTCCCCGGAGTACGGCTCCACCGTGGCGATCTTCCCGATCGACGCCGAGACCGTCCGCTATCTGGAGCTGACCGGCCGCGACCCGCAGCAGGTCGCGCTGGTCGAGGCGTACGCCAAGGAGCAGGGTCTCTGGCACGACCCGGCGGCCGAGCCGGAGTACTCCGAGCGCCTGGAGCTCGACCTGAGCACCATCGAGCCCTCCCTCGCCGGCCCGAAGCGCCCGCAGGACCGGGTGCCGCTGGGCAGCGCCAAGACGCTGTTCCGCGCCGCGCTGACCGACTACGTGGCCGCCGACGAGACCGGTGGGGACCCGGGCCGCGAACCCGGTGTGCCGCAGCAGGAGAAGCCGTTCGGCACCGCCGGCCCGGCCGACGAGGCCAGCGCCGAGTCCTTCCCGGCCAGCGACTCCCCCGCCAACGGCGTCAACGACCCGGCCGACGCCCCGCGTGACCTGGTGACCGCCGCGGTCGGCGCGGGCGGGCGGGCCAGCAACCCGATCCGGGTCACCGGTGAGGACGGCAACACCTACGAGCTGGACCACGGCGCGGTGGTGATCGCCGCCATCACCTCCTGCACCAACACCTCGAACCCGCAGGTCATGATCGGCGCGGCGCTGCTGGCCCGCAACGCGGTGGACAAGGGCCTCAACCGCAAGCCGTGGGTGAAGACCACCCTGGCGCCGGGCTCCAAGGTGGTCATGGACTACTACGAGCGGGCAGGCCTCACCCCGTACCTGGAGAAGCTCGGCTTCCACCTGGTCGGCTACGGCTGCACCACCTGCATCGGCAACTCCGGCCCGCTGCCGGAGGAGATCTCCGCCGCGGTGAACGAGGCCGACCTGGCGGTCGTCTCGGTGCTCTCCGGCAACCGGAACTTCGAGGGCCGGATCAACCCGGACGTCAAGATGAACTACCTGGCGTCCCCGCCGCTGGTGGTGGCGTACGCGCTGGCCGGCACGATGGACATCGACCTGGCCAACGAGCCGATCGGCGAGGACAGCGAGGGCAACCCGGTCTTCCTGCGCGACATCTGGCCGAGCACCGCCGAGATCCAGGACGTCATCGCCTCGGCGATCGGCGCCACCGGGTTCAGCGCCGCGTACGCCGACGTCTTCGCCGGTGACGAGCGCTGGCAGTCGCTGCCCACCCCGACCGGCGACACCTTCGCCTGGGACGGTGACTCCACCTACGTGCGCAAGCCCCCGTACTTCGAGGGCATGGCGCAGCAGCCGGCGGCGGTGACCGACATCGCCGGCGCCCGGGTGCTGGCCAAGCTGGGCGACTCGGTGACCACCGACCACATCTCCCCGGCCGGCTCCATCAAGGCCGACTCCCCGGCCGGTGAGTACCTCGCCGCGCACGGCGTGCCGCGGCACGAGTTCAACTCGTACGGCTCGCGTCGGGGCAACCACGAGGTGATGATCCGGGGCACCTTCGCCAACATCCGGCTGCGCAACCAGCTGGTGCCCGGGGTCGAGGGCGGCTACACCGTCAACCACCTGACCGGCGAGCAGACCTCCATCTACGACGCTTCGATGGCCTACCAGGCCGCCGACGTGCCGCTGGTCATCCTGGCCGGCAAGGAGTACGGCTCCGGCTCCTCGCGGGACTGGGCGGCCAAGGGCACCATGCTGCTCGGCGTGAAGGCGGTCATCGCCGAGTCGTATGAGCGGATCCACCGCTCCAACCTCATCGGCATGGGCGTGCTGCCGTTGCAGTTCCCGGCCGGCGAGAACGCCGACTCGCTCGGGCTGACCGGCACCGAGACGTTCACCGTCACCGGGGTGACCGCGCTCAACGACGGCTCGACCCCCCGTACGGTGAAGGTCACCACCGACACCGGCGTGGAGTTCGACGCGGTGGTGCGGATCGACACCCCCGGTGAGGCGGACTACTACCGCCACGGCGGCATCCTGCAGTACGTGCTGCGGCGGATGATCGCCAGCTGACGTCCGATAGTCCGAAGGGGCTCCCTCCCACGCAGGCGGGAAGGAGCCCCTTCGGTCGTTCAGGTGCAGGTCGACACCGCTCAGTCGGCGCTGCGACGCGCCTCGCGCAGCTTCATCGCGTGCTCCACAAGCGTGATGAGCACCTCCTTGGCCGACTCACGCTGCCGGGCGTCGCAGAGCAGCACCGGGACCTCGGGATCGAGGTTCAACGCGGCCTGCACCTCGTCGAGCCGGTAGTGCCGCGCCCCCTCGAAGCAGTTCACCGCCACCAGGAACGGCGTGCCACGCCCCTCGAAGTAGTCGATGGAGGGAAAGCAGTCGGCGAGCCGGCGGGTGTCGGCCAGTACGACCGCGCCGATCGCGCCCAGCGCCAACTCGTCCCAGACGAACCAGAACCGGTCCTGCCCGGGGGTGCCGAACAGGTACAGCACCAGGTCCTCGCTGATGGTGATGCGACCGAAGTCCATCGCCACGGTCGTCGTGCGCTTGGCCTCGACGCCGGACAGGTCGTCGATGCCCACCCCCGATTCGGTCAGCACCTCCTCGGTCCGCAGCGGACGCGTCTCGCTGACCGCGCCGACAAGCGTGGTCTTACCCACCCCGAATCCACCCGCGACCAGAATCTTGATCGCCGTGGGCAACGCGACCGCGCCCGACGGCCGCTCAGAGTGCCCGTAGTCCATTGATAACCGCCTCGAAGATGCTGTTGTCGGGAACGCCGACGGTGCCGTGCGGCTCCCGGATCTGAACCAAGCTGCGCGCCACCAGGTCGCCGAGCAGCACCCGCACGGTGCCGACCGGCAGGTCGAGGTGGGCCGCGATCTCGGCGACGGACTGCATCCGCTGGCACAGACCGACGATCGCCAGGTGCTCCGGGCCCAACCCGATCTCCGGCGAGACGTCCGTCCGGGTCGCCTTCACCAGCGAGATCAGGTCGAACGTGCCGGTCACCGGGCGAGCCCGGCCGCCGGTGACCGCGTACGGGCGGACCACCGGACCGGCATGGTCATCCACCCACTGGTGGTCGGCGGGCTCTCCCTGCACCGTCATCTGGGTTACTTCTCCCCGTTGGTCTGCTCAGCTGATCGTGTCGGCGACGCGACGAACTTGCCGACCCGGGTGACCAGCATGGCCATCTCGTACGCGATCAGTCCGACATCCGCGTCCTCGCTGGCCAGGACCGCGAGACAGGCGTTGCGACCGGCGGCTGTGACGAACAGGAACGAGGACTGCATCTCGATGATCGTCTGCTGCACCTGCCCGCCGCCGAACCGCTTTCCCGCGCCTCGGGCCAGGCTCTGGATGCCGGCCGCCATCGCCGCCAGGTGCTCGCCGTCGTCGCGGCTGAGCCCTTGCGACGAGGCCATCAGCAGACCGTCGGCGGACAGTGCGACCGCGTGCTCGGCCTGCTTGACCCGGCCGACCAGATCGTCCAGCAACCACGTCAGGTCAGCACTCGAAGCCGTCTTCTGCGCCACTTCGTCGTCCTCTTCTCCCCCGGCTCATCGCCGTGCTCATCTGGTCCTGACCGCGGGTCGGGCGGATCGCCGCACGACCTGCGCCCCGTTCAGGACTCCTGTTGGTCGGCGCCGTCAGACTCGTCCGCGTCGCCGGGCCGACCGCCACCACCGAGCAGCCGGGCCGCGTCGGTGCGGCCACGCCGGGTGCCCGTCTGGTAAGAACTCATTATTCGTCGAACCTGTTCGGGTTCGCGGATCACGTCTTCGTCCTCCTCCGCGGCCTCAGGCTCGGCCCGCAGGGCCGGCGTGATGCTGGCCTGCCGGATGCGGACCGGCAGACCGGACTCGGTACGAACCGACTCGACCGGGCCGGCCTCGCCGGGCTCGGTCGCCGCCGACGCACCGCCCGCCGGGGCCGGCGGCTCGGCCGGCTGGTCGTCACGGGTGTCGAGTGGACGCTGCGGCAGCCCGGACCCGGGTGGCCCGGCGACCGGCAGGCTGATCGGAATGGTCGGCCCGTCCAGTGCGGAGTGTCCGGGTCGACGCCGGGACCTGGTCGGCAGCCCACCTTCGCTGGTGTCGGTCGCGCTGAAGTGGACCTCCGCCGGGCCGTCGGCAGCACGTCGGTCCGCGCCCCGGTGCTCACTGTCGGCGTCGTGGTCGGGGCGGGGCGCGGGCGGCTGTGCCGGGGCGGCCAACGCCACTGGCGCGGCCGACCGCTGCACGGCGGTCCCCGGCATCGGCTCGGCGGACCGGGTCGACGTGTCGGCGTCCGGTCCGTCCAAGGCCTCCGGCTCGCTGCCGTCAACGATGATCAGGTTGCTCGGGATCAGCACCACGGCGGTCGTGCCGCCGTACGCGGACTCCTTGAGCCGGACGCGTACGCCGTGCCTGTCGGTCAACCGGCTCACCACGTAGAGGCCCAGTCGGGAGGCGTCGGCGAGGTTCAGTTCGGACTGGTCCACGATCCGGTGGTTGGCGGCGGCGAGGTCCTCCTCGGTCATGCCCAGACCGCGGTCCTCGATCTCGATGGCGAAACCGTTGGCGACCAACTGCCCGCGTACCTCGACGCTGGTGTGCGGCGGGGAGAAGGACAACCCGTTCTCGATCAGCTCGGCCAGCAGGTGGATGACGTCACCGACCGCCCGGCCGGCGAGCGACACCCCGCCGATGGGCAGCACGGTGACCCGGGTGTAGTCCTCGACCTCACCGACCGCGCCACGGATCACGTCGACCATCGGCACGCTGCGTCGCCAGGCGCGACCCGGCGTCGAGCCGGAGAGCACGATCAGGTTCTCGGCGTTACGCCGCATCCGGGTGGCGAGGTGGTCGACGCGGAACAGGTCCTCCAGTTCCTCCGCGTCGTGCTCCCGCCGCTCCATCGCGTCCAGCAGGGTGAGCTGGCGGTGCACCAGGGCCTGGGTACGCCGGGCCAGGCTGAGGAACACCTCGCGCACCGCCCGGCGAAGCTCGGCCTGTTCCACCGCCGTACGGATGGCGGTCTCCTGCACGACGTTGAAGGCCTTACCCACCTGGCCGATCTCGTCGTCACCGAACCGCAGCGGCGGCGCTTCCTTGGCCACGTCCACCTGCTCACCGCGACCGAGTCGTTCGACCACGCTCGGCAGGCGCTTGTCGGCGAGTTGGAACGCCGCGTCACGCAGCCGTTGCAGCTGTTGCACCAGGGCCCGCGCGGTGGTGATCGAGACGACCACCGAGGCGATGACGGCGAGCAGGCCGAGGCCGGCGGCGAGGACCAGTCGGACGACGACGCCGATCGCCACCGGAGTGGCCCGCTTGACGATCTCGTCACCGCCGGCGAGCACGACGTCGCCGATCTCGACGAGTGCGGCAGCGGAGGTCTCGTTCCACTTCTGGCTGTCGAACGGCAGGCGTGAGGTGCCGGTGGCGAGCATGACCTGGTTTTCCAAGTTGGCCAGCCGGGTGAAATTCACGCCTGCGATCATCTGCTCGTAACGGCGCTGATCGGTTTCCGGCAGCCGGACGACCGCCTGCTCCGCGAGGAACTGTCGGGCACCCACCACGCGGGTGAACTCCGCCCGCTCGGTCTGGGTGATCCGACCGGCGGCCAGGATTCCGGCGAGCATGGCGTCCTCCTGGGACACCAGTTCCCGGGCGCGGTTGAGCCGGATCAGCTGAGCGGTGTTCTCGGCTACCTCGTCGTCATCGAGATTGCCGAGTTCGTCGTAGACCTCGAAGATCGCTTCGATCAGCTCGGTGAAGGCCGTCATGGCCTCGCTCCGGCTGATATTTCGCTGATCGACGGCGGTACGGGTTTCCGAGAGCACGGACAGTCCCCGGTTCAACGCGTCGATTCGCTCGTGCAGATCTTTGCTGCCGAGCAGGCTCACCTGCCAGTGGTCCGTGGACTCGGCGAAGCTGGCGGCCAAATCGTCAGTTCGCTGCCGCAGTTCTTGCAGATCTGCGCGTTGTGACTCCTCCGGTCGCCCCAGGTAGACCACCGAGGTACGCCGTTCCAGCTGCAGTTGGAGCAACAGCGGCTCGGTGGGGTCGAACACCCGTACGTCGAGTGCCTGCACACCGACGAGGTTGACTCCCTCTCGGACGGTGACCCAGGCGGTGAAGCCCCAGAGTGCCACCAGCGAGGCCAATAGGGCCACGACCTTGGTACGCAGATTCGAACTGCGGGAACCCATTACACCGTCCCTGGCCCTGAGCTAATTGATCGGTCGGTCAGCAGCGCGTCACGCACATCGACCCCGGCGCACGCTAACAGCGTCACCGCGCCAACTCAAGCGCTGGTGATCATGCCCTGCTCCGCGCGGCTTCAGGTGTCGTCGTCGACAAAGCCTGGTTAATCGTCGGTGCCACGGCAAGGACCAGTTTTCGCGCCGCGATGACCGCTGCCCGGACAATGAGAATAGGCGCGTACAGATCCTTGTCGTGCCACAGAGGAGGGTAGTCGGATCGATCGGCGCGCAGGTGCTCGACTGCCCGGGACACCGCCGCGGTCACGGCCGGCCGGATCGGCCGGCCGCTGCCCAGCAGAATCTGCACCGCGTACGCGGTCTCCTCCGCCGTGCTGGACCATCGCCCCCAGCCACCGTCGTCGCGTTGGTCGGCCAGGATCCGCTCCACCGCACGGTCGATCGCCGCGTCGGCCACCGCCGGTGGTGCGTAACCGGCCAGCGCCGCCACCGCACAGCAGGTGGCGTAGTAGGGCGAGGCGTGCCAGCGGTCCGTCCACAGTCCGTCCGGTCCCTGCACGTCCCGCAGCCAGCCGGCCAACGACGCCACCCGGGCGGTGTACCGGTCGGCGCCGTGTCGGGAGTGCCAGCCCAGCGCCTCCAGCACGTGTGCGTTAGTGGTGACCGACTGCCCGTCCTCGCCGCGCCAGGTACAGAAGTGACTGCCCAGGTCGTAGTGGAGCAGGCTGGCCGGGTCCACCGGGCGGCCCAGCCGGGCGAGGGCGTACAGGACGGTCGAGGTGGTGTCGGCGTCGGCAGGCAGGCCCGGCCCGGTGGCCGCCCCGTCCGGCCCGAGCGCGGCGGCCAGCTCGGCCAGCAGTCGCGCCCCCGGGTCGACCGGCAGACCCACCCGGGCCAGCGTGGCGAGCGTCCAGGACCGTTCGAAGACCGTGATCGGTGTGCAGCACGGCACCGGACCACCCTGTCGGGTCACCACGGCGTCGAGGTACGTGCGGGCCGCCGGGTCGTCGGTGCGCCGATGGCCCAGCCACACGGCGGTCGCCGCGGGCGAGGCACCCACCGCGCCGTCGACCGGGGCGACGTCGTCGCGGGTGGCGGCGGCCGGGCCGAGCACCTCGTAGGCGTGCCAGAGCTTGCTGGGTACCGGCTGCCCGCTGGTCAGCAACGCGTTCACCGCGTCCACCCGACGCCGGTCGACCCGGGGCAGCACACCGGGTGCGCCAGCCAGCGTCGGCGCGCCGGCCAACTCGGCCAGGTGTGCGTCGACGCGCGCCACCAGGGTCGGGACGATCAGATCGGCGGCCGGAGTGTCCGGCATGGCCGCGTCGTCTCCGAGGCACCGGGCCAGTGCCGCCAGCCCTCGGATGGCCGCAGCGACGACCTCGATCCGATCCGGCCCGGCCGGATCGGGCGGATCAGCCCGGACGAGGCTGGCGAGCAGCGCCTGCACCGCACTCGCCGTCGGGACCAGGGCGTACCCGCCGGCGGGGCCCCAACTGCCGTCGGCGCCCTGTTCGGCGAGCAGGTACGCCAGCCGCCGCGCGTGTCCGTCGACCCACGGCGCGTCGGCGACCAGCCGACCCGTCTCGTACACCGAGGTGCTGACCTGCCCGTACGGCTGCTGTTCCAGCTGTGCCAGCAGGTCACCGACCGCATCGGTCAGCCCGGGCGCCGCGACCGCGCCCAGGATGAGCGTCGGTGCCGTCACGGCACCCCCCAGAAGTCGGTGGAGCGGTAGAAACCGCTGCTGAAGCCGATCTGCCGGGCCAGGTAGTCCGCTTGCACCGGACAGGTCTCGCGCAGCCCGTCCAGCAACTGGCGGGCCTGCGCCACCAGCTCGGCGATGCGCTGCTCGACCTCGGTACGCGGCACGAGCATCAGGGCGTTCAGGTCTCCCCAGCGCAGGTCGCGCTCGTACGTGCCGAGGTCGTTGACGAGCCGCAGGATCCGCTGCACGCGGTCGCTCGCCGTGAGCATCGCGTCCAGATGCGTGAGGGTCGCCGGATCGGCCGTGTGGATCCAGTGCACGACGTTGACCACCGTGCAGGCCAAATTGTCGGCGTTGTCGAGGTATTCCTCGAAGCTGGGCAGCTGGTCGGGGACCTGCTTCCAGTCCCACTCCCGCGCCATGGCGGCGAGCACCTTGCGGGTCTCCTCCCGCCAGCGCTCCCGATGCTCGGCGAAGGCCGGCACGGTGGCCAGTTCGTCGCGCAGCTCGGCGAGGAAGCCGCCGAGGGCGTCCCCGGGCTCCGGCGTCGCGCCGTCGGCCACCGCGAGGCAGCGGGCGGTCAGCCGCTCGATCTCGTCGCGCGAGCGGGCCTCGTGGTCCACCAGCCAGTCGACGGCGAACCCCCACAGCACCGCCCGGTTGGTCAGCCGCAGCTGGGCCACGTCGCACCAGGGTGCGCCGAAGGCGATGGCCATGGCCACGTTGCCGAACAGGGTCGCGTCGAACGGCTTCGCGGGAAACAGCTCCGGGTAGGCGGCAGCGACCTTCGCCAGGTCCCGCTGGCCCTTAGCGGCCAGGGCGCAGATGCGTCCCTGTTCGGCGGCCACACTCATCTGGTCGCCGCCGGTGCTCGGCGGCGTCTCGGTCAACGGGGTCACGCCGCGACACCCGCCACGGGCCGCAGGGTGACCTCGACCCGGTCCCTGGGACGCAGCGCGGCGGCCACCTTGATCCCGGGTACGGTCGGGCGGCTCAGCCGCAACCGGTACCGGCTGAGCAGGGTGGCGACGATCAGGGTCGCCTCCAGGTAGAACAGGTGCATCCCGATGCACTGGTGTGGGCCGCCGCCGAACGGGAAGTGGGCGTACCTGGGACGACCACGTACCAGCTCCGGCCGGAACCGGTCCGGGTCGAAGACCTCGGGTCGGTCCCAGAACTGCGTCATCCGGTGGGTGATCAGCGGACTGACCACCAGGGTGGAGCCGGCCGGGATCCGGACTCCGCCGATGACGTCCTCCTGCACCGCCAGCCGGGGGAAGAGCCAGCCGATCGGATAGAGCCGCAGCAGTTCGTCGAGCACCTGCCGGGTGTAGCGCAGCTCGCGCAGGTGTTGCCCGCGTACCGGCTGGTCGCCGACGACCCGGTCGAGTTCCTCGTAGAGCCGGGTCGCGATGTTCGGGTTCTGCTCCAGGTGCGGCCAGAGCCAGGTGAGCACGCTGATCGTGGTCTCGGTGGTGGTGGCCACCATCGCCACGGTGTCGTTGCGCACTTGGCCCTCGTCGAGCTGGCCGCCGTCCTCGGTACGCCCCCGCCACAGGGTGGAGATGATGTCGTCGCTGCCCTCGTCGGCGGTGTCCCGCGCGGCCCGGATGGTCGGCAGCAGCAGGTCGTCGATGAGCTGCACGGCGCGGCGGAACGTGCGGTCACCGGGCATCGGCGCGGCCAACGGCGCCCAGGGCACCAGGATCCGCGGCATCACCGACCAGGCGATGGCGTCCTGCGCCTCCATGATCCGCATAGCGTCCGGCACCGAGATCTTGTCCGCGAAGAAGACCCGCATGATCGCCGAGCAGACCACCTGGGCCTGCACCTTGCCCATGTCCACCGGCTGGCCGGATCGCGCCGGTTCGGCCAGCTCGTCGATCGACTCCTCGATCGCCACGGCGAGGCGGTCGACCAGCCCGTCGATGCGCCGGGCGGTGAACAACGGCTGGAGGATCTGTCGACTGTTCGTCCAGTGTTCACCGTCGCTGAGGATGCCGTCGCCGAACAGCCGCTTGAGCGGCCGCCACTGGAGCCCGTCACCGGCTCGGACGTAGTTCTCGGCCTTTTCCCGCAGCACGCGCTGGAGGTGTTCGGGGTGGGTGATGAGGAAGGGCCGGAAGGAGCCGAGGTTGAGCTTCACGACGTCGCCGCCGGACCGCTCACCACACTCCACCAGGGCGCGGGCCGGGTCACGCAGCAGGCCTGGCAACACGTGCCGCAGCGGCACGGATCCGGCGCGTCGGGTTTGGACAGTCGTCACGTGGTGTGTTCCCACTCGCACAGACCCCCGGGGTGTGGGTTACTCTCTGAAATGCCACGGTTGCGATGAGCATGACATCGATATGGCATCCGTCACTAGTCGCGTGCCGAGAAATCTTCATGGTCGACATTCCCGCTGTCCACAACCGATTCGACCTCGCACGGCGGGCACCGGCCGGTCCGATCTGGTGCCGCCGGTCGCCCCGGCGATCGACCCGGCCCGCGTCCGCCCAGCTCAGCAGGGTGGTCGTGGCGCAGTCAGCACCGCCGGGGCGCCCACCGATGCGTGGGGGTTCCCGCTGGACCGGGTGATCTATTTCATGTCCGGCATGTAAGTCATCGGCACCGGCCGGCCCGCCGCGCCACGGCTGACCGCCGGAGAATCCAGGCGTGGCCGGTCTCGCTGTGCCACGCTCAGGAGATGGACGACAAGACCATCCTGAGCCGGATCTCCGAACTGGTCGACGAGGAGCACCGGTTGCGCGCCGACGCGCAGGCCACCGAGGCAGGCACCGACGACGAGGCACGCACCCGGCTCCGTGCGCTGGAGGAGTCCCTCGACCAGTGCTGGGACCTGCTCCGCCGCCGCCGTGCGGCGCGGCAGGCACACGGCGACCCGGAGGCGCAGGGCGCCCGACCGGTGTCGGAGGTCGAGCGGTACCTCCAGTAGCGATGGACCGGCTCCGGGTGGCTGTCGATCCCGCCACCCGGAGCCGGCCGTCAACGCAGGCCCGCCTCCCGGGCCAGCCGTCCGGTGAGCGCGGTCGGCTCGGTGAGGTTCGCCGGCAGGCCACGGGCCGCGAACCAGGTGCTGACCACCCGGACGTCACGGGCCAGGAAGTCGCGCCCCTGCGGGTTCGCCACCACATCCACCACCTGCGGCAGATCGATCAGCACCAGCCGCCCGGCGTGCACCAGCAGGTTGTACGGCGACAGGTCGCCGTGCGCGTACCCGGCCCGGGCCAGGACCATCAGCGCCTCGACCAGTTGCTCCCACAGCCCGCGTAGCTCGGCTCCGGCCGGCCGCAGTTCGGCCAGCCGAGGGGCGGCCTGGCCGGTGTCCGGGTCACCGAGGAACTCAAGCATCAGTTCGGTGCCCCGCAACTGCACCGGATACGGCACCGCCACCGTCCCGTACCGTTCGCCGATCTCCCAGAGCCGGGCCAACGCGGCGAACTCGGCCGCCGCCCACTGCCCGGCGATCATCTGGCGGCCGAAGGCCGTCCGACCGGTCATCGCGCGCATCTCCCGGGACCGGCGGACCCGGCGTCCCTCCAGGTATCCGGCGTCGCGGTGGAAGAGGCGGTGCCGGGGATCGCGGTAGCGCTTGGCCGCCAGCAGGCAGGAACTGTCGCTGTCGGGGACGGCCCGGCGGACCAGGTGGACGTCCGCCTCCTTGCCGGTCTTGAGCACCCCCAGCTCGGTGTCCTTCGCGGCCAGGTCGGTGACCAGCCAGGCCGGATGGGGCTGCGGACCGTGTAGGGCGTCGTCCCAGGAGGACCAGACGGCACCGGTGTCCGGGTCGGGTTCGTCGGAGGGGTCGGCCGGTACCGGCCCGCGCGCCCGCCCGCGCTTCAGGAACTGTGGTTCGTCGTCATCGAAGCGGCGTCTGCCGCGGGTGTGGCGCTCCCGCGCCGAGAACTCGTGATCGCGCACGATGCTGGTATCCCTTGGTCGAGGTGACTGGAGGCAGGAAGTGACCTGCGAAGACGGCCATGACCGACCCCCTCTCCTCGACCGGGCGAGCGCCCGGGTGCACGATGCGCGGACCATGCTCGCTGCGCCCCTGGGGCAGCGTCAATCGCTTTTCCCGGACCGGCCGCCGCCTGGCCTCACGCGTCCATGACGGCGGCGACCGCGGCGATCACCGTGTCGACGGTGACGGTCGGCGCGAAGCGGGCGTCCGTCCAGCGCCGCCCCCGGTGCAGCCAGACGCTGGGCAGGCCGACGGCGGTCGCGCCACCGATGTCCGCCTCGGGACCGTCCCCGATCACCCAGGCACCACGCAGCGGCATCCGCACCCGCTGGGCGGCCAGGGCGAAGATCCGCGGGTTGGGCTTGCTGACCCCGGCCTCCTCCGAGATCACCCAGTCCGCCACGTACCGGTCCAGGCCGGTACGCCTGATCTTGGTGTCCTGCTGGCGTACCGCCCCGTTGCTCACCACCACAGGCATCCAGCCCGCGCCGTCGGCGATCCGCAACGCGCAGGCGACCAACGGATCGAGTCGGGTGAACTCGACGACCCCGTCGTGCAGCTCCTCGACCAGGTCGATGGAGGGGATACGCAGCCGGTAACGGTCCCGGATGGCGTCCGCGACGTCCCAACGGTCGGTGAGCCCGTCGGCGTCGATGGACAGCAGCCAGTCGACGTCGGCCGGGGGTGCGCCGATGCCGTCGAGGAAACGCTCTGCCCAGGTGCGGAACGGCCCGGCCCGATCGAGCAGGGTGTTGTCCAGATCCAGCAGGAGCAGCGGCACTCGGGAACCCTACGGTAATCGGGTACCCGCCCGACAGGGCCGGACGTTACGCGCTGATGACGGACCGGGGCACGATTCGGGTTTCCTGTTCGACAGATGCACCAAGCCGTACGTACGGTTTGCATAACCCCTGGTGGGCTGGGACGATCAGGATGTGCCCAGAGTAAGTCAGGACCAGCTCGACGCCCGCCGACAGGAGATTCTCGCCGCCGCGCGGGCCTGTTTCGCCCGGCACGGCTACGAGGGCGCCACCGTACGCCGCCTCGAGGAGGCAACGCGGCTGTCCCGAGGCGCCATCTTCCACCACTTCCGCGACAAGGACTCGCTGTTCCTCGCCGTCGCCGAGGACGACGCGGCGACGATGGTGGAGACGGTCGCCCGTAACGGTCTGGTGCAGGTGATGCGCGACCTGCTCGCCCGAGCGGTCTCCCCGGACACCACCGGCTGGCTGGGCAGCCAACTGGAGGTGTCCCGGCGGCTGCGTACCGACCCGGCTTTCGCCAAGCGCTGGGCCGAACGGTCCGCGGCCATCGCCGAGGCGACCCGCGAGCGCCTGGCCCGCCAGCGCGAGGCCGGCGTACTCCGCGAGGACATCCCGATCGACGTGCTGGCCCGCTTCCTCGAACTCGCCTACGACGGGTTGGTGCTGCACCTGGCGATGGGACGACCGGCCGGTGACCTCGGCCCGGTGCTCGACCTGGTCGAGGAAGCGGTACGCCGCAGGTAACGACGAGGTAACCCCTCCTTGAGCACCATCGATCGCTGGCATCGTCGCCGCACAATGAAGCGCGTCCCCTCGCCTGACAGGAGCTGGCCATGATCGAGCTCGCGGCAGACTTCGATTTCGACACCTGGGGCGTTCCCAGTCGCACCTTTCTGATCATCTACCTGGTCGCCACCGTCGTGGTCGTCGTCGGCGTGCTGATCTTCCGCCGACGTACGCTGACCGGCCGCTCCGCGCCGCCCGCCGACCAGCTCGGCCCCCAGCAGGTCGCCTACCTCACCGGCGGGGAGGACCGGGCCGTCTGGTCCTCGGTCAGCAGCCTGCGCAGCCAGGGCGTGCTCGGCGTAGGCCCCGGTGGCGAGCTCACCGCCGACGGCCCGCTGCCAACCGGCGCCACTCCACTCGACCAGGCCGTGCACTACGCGGCCAGCCAGCGCTGCTCCGCCCGGCAGCTGCGGCGTACCGAATGGGTGACCCGAGCGCTCGACCAACTGCGCGACGGTCTGTCCCGCCACGACCTGCTGGTCACCCCGGAACGCCGCGCGGCGCTGCGGCTGGGCACCCTGCTGCTGGCCGTGATGGTGGCGCTCGGCGTCGCCCGGATCGTCGCCGGCATCGCCAACGACCGTCCGGTGTGGTATCTCGTGTTCATCGTCGGAGCGCTGGCGGTGCTGACCATGGTGCTGTTCGTCCGGGTGCCCCGCCGGACGAGGGCCGCCGACGCCGCGTTGCTGAACCTGCGGCACCGCAACCGCCACCTCGCGCCCGGCTCGAACCCGGCGTACGCCGTCTACGGTGCCGCGGGAACCGCCATGGCGGTCGCGCTCTACGGCACCGCCTCGCTCTGGGCGCTGGACCCGGCCTTCGCCCAGCAGGCCGACATCCAGCGTGAGACGGTGACGGGCGGCGCAGGCACGGTGACCGGCGACGGAGGCACCACCGCGGGCGCGGGCGGTTGTGGCAGCAGCGGCGGTGACAGTGGCGGCGGTGGTGGCTGCGGCGGCGGTGGGTGTGGCGGATGACCGGCCCGCACGGGGTGGGCATCGGCTGGCGACCCGAGATCGCCGGGTTCGTCGCCGAACTGCCCGGCCTGCGCTTCGTCGAGGTGATCGCCGAGTCGGTGCCCGCCGCAGGTCCGCCACCTGACGCGCTTGTCGAGTTGCGACAGCGTGGCGTGACCGTCGTACCGCACGGGGTGCGGCTCTCCCTCGGCGGGGCCGAGCCGGTCGAGCCGGCCCGGGTGGCCCACCTGGCGGCGGTCGCCGAACTGGTGGCCGCGCCGCTGGTCAGCGAGCACATCGCCTTCGTCCGGGCCGGCGGGTTGGAGGCGGGGCACCTGCTGCCGCTGCCGCGTACCCGTGAGGCGGTCGACGTGGTCTGCGCGAACGTCGCGCGGGCTCAGGCCGACCTGCCGGTGCCGATCGCGTTGGAGCCGATCGCGGCGCTGTTCGACTGGCCCGACGACGAACTCGACGAGGCGGCGTTCCTCAGCGAGATCCTGGCCCGCACCGACGCGCTGCTGCTGCTCGACATCGCCAACGTGCACGCCAACGCCGTCAACCGGGGCACCGACCCGCTCGCGCTGCTGGACCGGCTTCCCCTGGAACGGGTGGCGTACGTGCACGTGGCAGGCGGCGCCGAGCAGGGCGGCTTCTACCACGACACGCATACCGACCCGGTGCCCGCGCCGGTGCTGGACCTGCTCACCGAGCTGTGTGAGCGGCATCGCCCCCCGGCGGTGCTGCTGGAGCGCGACGGGCGCTACCCACCCGCCCCCGATCTCCGTGCCGAGTTGGATGCCGTGGCCGCCGCCACCGGCTTTCCGCTTGTGACATGAGCGCGTCTCCCGCCGACGGCACGGACCCCACCGGCGACCGCCCGGCCACCCCCGACACCCACCGCCCACCGTCCGGATCGCTTGCCGCACGGCAGGCGGAACTCGTCGCGGCGCTGGTGGCCGGCGGGCCGCCACCGCCGGGCTTCGCGCCGGCCCCGTTGTCCGCCGCCCGGGCCGCCCTGCTGCGCAAGCGGGCCGGTGAGGTGGCACGCCGCTGGCCGCTGTTGGCCGCCGGGCTCGCCCCGCACTGGCCGGCGACCTTCACCGAGTGGGCGGCGGATCGACCCTCCGTCGGCGGGCTACGTGACGGCTGGGATCTCGCCCGCGCCTTGCACGCCCGGCACGCGCTGCCGGCGCTCGGCGCCGAGGAACTGGCCGTCCGCGAGGCGGCCTACCGCTACGACGGGGACGCGCCCCCGCGCCGCCGCCGGTGGCCCGCCGTCGGCCGGGCCGGCGGGGCCGTCGCCGTGCAACTCGCCGGTCGGGTACGCCTGCTTCGCACCGCCCGGTAGCAGCGCCGACACCGCCTCGGCAGCGCACCCGACGAACCCCCGGATGCTCGGCGCGGGCGCGCTGCGGCAGGATCGGCGGTATGGATCTGGGACTGACCGACCGGGTGTACGCGCTCACCGGTGCATCCCGTGGCCTCGGCTACGCCACCGCGCAATGTCTGGTGGCCGACGGTGCCCGGGTGGTGCTCTCGGCGCGACGCGCCGACGAGGTGGCCGCCGCCACCGCGGCCCTCGGCGGGCCGGACCGGGCCGTCGGCATCACCGCCGACCTTGCCGACCCGGCCACCCCCGGCATGCTGGTGGAGGCGGCGCAGCAGCACTTCGGCCGGCTCGACGGGGCCCTGGTCTCGGTGGGCGGGCCGACGCCGGGCAGCGCCGCCTCGGTCGACGACGAGCAGTGGCGGCACGCCTTCGAGACGGTCTTCCTGGGCAGCGTACGGATGGTGCGGACGGTCGCCGCCGCGCTGCCCGACGGCGGCGCGATCGCGCTGGTGCTGTCCACCTCGGCCCGTGCGCCGGTGCCCGGCCTGGGCATCTCCAACGGCCTGCGGCCGGGGCTGGCCGGGGTGGCCAAGGACGTCGCCGACGAGTACGGCCCTCGCGGCGTACGGGTGGTCGGGCTGCTGCCGGGACGCATCATGACCGACCGCAACCAGGAACTCTTCGCCGCCAGCGGCGACCCGGAACAGGCCCAGGCCGAGGCGGAGGCGGGCATCCCGCTTCGGCGTATCGGCGAGCCGGCCGAGTTCGGTCGGGTCGCCGCGTTCGTGCTCTCCCCTGCCGCGAGCTACCTCACCGGGATCACCCTCCCGGTCGACGGCGGCGCGCTGCGCGGCCTGTGACCGTCGACCCGCCCGCCGGGCACCGGAAGGCACGGCGCGGCACCGGGTCGGGTGCGGCGGTGACACCCCGCCCGCATCCGCGCCCCAGCCGCGAGGACCTGGCCGCGGCCGTCGACAAGACGTTGCCGGATGTCATCTGCGCCGGACTGGACGTGTTGTTCGTGGGCATCAACCCGGGGCTGTGGTCGGCGGCCACCGGTTGGCACTTCGCCCGCCCGGGCAACCGGTTCTGGCCGGCGCTGCACCGCAGCGGCTTCACCCCGCGCCTGCTGCACCCCAGCGAGCAGGACGGTCTGCCCGAACTCGGGCTGGGCATCACCAACATCGTCGCCCGGGCCAGCGCCCGAGCCGACGAGCTGACCGCCGCCGAACTGGTGGCCGGTGCCCGGGAGCTGACCGGGAAGGTCGCCCGCTACCGGCCGCGCTGGGTGGCGGTGGTCGGGGTGACCGCGTACCGGGTCGGGTTCGCGCGGCCGAAGGCGACCTTCGGCCGGCAGCCTGAGCCGCTGGCCGGCGCCCAGCTCTGGGTGTTGCCCAATCCGAGCGGCCTGAACGCGCACTACACCCCGGAGACCCTCGCGGCGGCCTTCGCCGCCCTCCGCGAGGCCACCGGCAGACAGCCCGCCGGCGGTTAGCCCGCGGGTCAGGTGGCCTGCGGGTCAGTTGGCGGCGGCGGGCGGCAGGGCCTCGTCGGCGACGTACTCGCGGGTGGGGATGACTACCGGTTCCGGGTGCGCGGCGTCGGCGTACGGGCTTGGCGAGTCCGCCACCGCGAACTGGGTGCGGTACAGCTCGGCGTAGAGGCCGCCGACGGCGACCAGTTCCTCGTGGCGGCCCCGCTCGACGATCCGGCCCCCGTCGAGGACGAGGATCTGGTCCGCGTCCCGCACGGTGGAGAGCCGGTGCGCGATCACCAGCGCGGTACGCCCGGTCAGCGCCACCGACAGGGCCCGCTGCACGGCCGCCTCGCTCTCCGAGTCCAGGTGTGCGGTGGCCTCGTCGAGGATGACGATCGACGGTGCCTTGAGCAGCAGCCGGGCGATGGCGATGCGCTGCTTCTCCCCGCCTGAGAAGCGGTAGCCGCGCTCGCCCACGGTCGTCTCCAGCCCGTCGGGCAGGGACCGGACCAGGTCGGCGACCTGCGCACCGGCCAGCGCGGCCCACAGTTCGTCGTCGGTGGCGTCGGGCTTGGCGTAACGCAGGTTCTCCGCGATGGTCTCGTGGAACAGGTGGGAGTCCTGGGTGACCACGCCGATCTCGTCGCGCAACGATGCGAGCGTGGCGTCCCGTACGTCCACCCCGCCGACCAGCACCTGCCCGTCGGTGACGTCGTAGATGCGCGAGATCAGCATGGACAGGGTGGACTTGCCGGCACCCGACGGGCCGACCAACGCCACCATCTGACCCGGCTCGACTGAGAACGACACGCCCTTGAGCACCGGCTCGTTGATCGTACGGTCCAGCGTGGCGACCTCTTCGAGGGAGGCCAGCGAGATCTCCGCGGCGCTCGGGTAGCGGAACCGCACGTCGCGGAACTCCACGGTGCCCGTGCCCTTGGGCACCGGTACCGCGCCGGGCCGCTCGGTGATCGCCGGCTTCAGGTCGAGGACCTCGAAGACGCGGTCGAAGGAGACAAGCGCGCTCATCACGTCCACCCGGACGTTGCTCAGCGCGGTGAGCGGACCGTAGAGCCGGGTGAGCAGCAGCGCCAGGGTGACCACGGTGCCGGCGCTGACGTCGCCGCGGACCGCCAGCCAACCGCCGAGACCGTAGGTGAGGGCCTGGGCCAGGGAGGCCACAAGCATCATCGCCACGAAGAAGGTCCGCGAGTACATCGCCGACTGGATGCCGATGTCGCGGACCCGCTCGGCGCGGCGGGCGAACCGGTCGGCCTCCGCGTCCGGGCGGCCGAAGAGCTTGACCAGCAACGCGCCCGCGACCCCGAACCGTTCGGTCATTGTCGCGTTCATCTTGGCGTCGAGGTTGTACGACTCTCGGGTGATCTCGGCCAGCCGCCGCCCGACCCGTCGGGCCGGGATGATGAACACCGGCAGCAGCACCAGCGACAACGCGGTGATCTGCCAGGACAGGGTGAACATCACCGCGGCGGTGAGCAGCAGCTGGATCACGTTGCTGACCACGCCGGACAGCGTGGAGGTGAAGGCCCGCTGGGCCCCCAGCACGTCGTTGTTGAGCCGGCTGACCAGCGCACCGGTCTGGGTGCGGGTGAAGAACTGCAGCGGCATCCGCTGCACGTGGTCGTAGACCCGGGTGCGCAGGTCGAGGATGATGCCTTCGCCGATACGCGCCGAATACCACCGCTGCGCCAGCGAGAGCAGCGCGTCGGCGACGGCCAGCCCGGCGATGAACAGCGCCAGCCGGGTCACCACCGACCCGCCGTCGGGACCGCCCTGGGTGATGGCGTCGATCACGTCGCCGGCGAGCAGCGGGGTGGCCACGCCGATCACCGCCGCGATGACCACCGTCAGCAGGAACACGACGATATCGCGCCGGTAGGGCTGGGCGAAGGCCACGATCCGCCCTGCGACGCCGCGCTGGAGCCGGTGGGTGGAGATCTCGTCACGGCTGCGCATCGACCGGAGCATGCCCCAACCGCCCATGCCGCCAGCGGCCATGTGGTTGGACACCGCCACCTCCGGGGTCGTCACGTCATTCGAGCCGGCACGTCACACTGCCGTCGGGTCGATTCTCCCGATGACTACGACAACCTCGTACGTAACCCGGACCTTCCCGATCGGTCCTTACTATTCTCCGCGCCCCGTGAGATCGCGCAGCCGCCGGGTCTGTGCCTCCCGCTCGGCCCGCTGCTGCTCGACATGGCTGCGCCCGGCAGCACCGGCGAGCAGCGCCTTGATCTCCACGACCGCGTTGCGGTTGTTGGCGAGCAGACCCGCGGCGAGATCCCGCACCGCGTCGTCGAGCTCGGCGTTGGGCACGACGACTGTGGCCAGCCCGATGCGGTCCGCCTCGGCGGCGTCCATCCGCCGGCCGGTGGCACAGATCTCCAGCGCCCGGGCGTAGCCGACCAGTTCGACCAGGCGCTTGGTGCCGGCCAGGTCCGGCACCAGCCCGATCGTCGCCTCGGCCATGGACAGCTTGGCGTCGGTGGCCAGCACCCGCAGGTCACAGGCGAGCGCGAGCTGGAAGCCGGCACCGATCGCGTGGCCCTGCACGGCGGCGATGGAGATGATGTCCGGCCGGTGCAGCCAGGTGAACGCGGACTGGTAGACCGCGATCCGGTCGGCGCACTCCGACTCGGGGAGGGCGGCCAGATCGGCGAAGGAATCCGGGCCGGAGGCACCCGCGATCGACAGGTCCAGTCCGGCCGAGAACGCGCGCCCCTCACCACGGAGGATCACGACGCGTACGTCGCCGGGCAGGGCCCGGGAAAACTCGCTCAGCGCGCGCCACATCGCCGGGGTCTGCGCGTTGAGCACGTCGGGCCGGCACAGGGTGACTGTGGCCACCGGCCCGTCGCAGTCCAGCCGGACCCCGGTCGCCTCGGTGGTCACCGGGCGGCCCGGGTCACGGCGATGGGCGCCGTCAACCGGCGCGTCATGCCTTCTTACGCCGTCGCGCGCCGCCGCGCTGCCGCAGCTGCACTCCGGACTCGGTGAGTACCCGGTGGATGAACCCGTAGGAACGGCCGGTTGAGGCCGCGAGGGCACGAATGCTCTCTCCCCCGGTGTACCGCTTGACCAGGTCCTTGGCGAGCGTCTGACGCTCGGCTCCGACGATCCGGCGACCCTTCTCAGTGCTGGTGGCTGTGCCCGTGGCTGCCATGCTGTGTCCTCACGTCCCAGACTGTGCGGTTCGGATACGGTCCCACCTATTAGACCGTCTCGAACGATCATGCGCCAGATATCAACTATTCGCCAACCGACACGCTATGCAATGTCAGCTTCCCGATAGGTAACCCACCCCACCCCGCCGACCACCCCTTGATCAAGAGCTTTTCGTCTGATCCGAACGCGATTCCAGGCGCGAACTTCTTGATCAACAGGTGGGTGGGAATGGGTGGGTCAGGCGAGTTCGACGAGTTCGAGGAGGTCGTCGCTCCAGGCGTCCTCGTCGCCGTCGGGCAGCAGGATGGCGCGGTCGGGCTTGAGGGCGAGCACGGCGCCGGGATCGTGGGTGACCAGGACGATCGCGCCGGGATAGCGGGCGATGGCGTCGAGGACCTGCTCCCGACTGACCGGGTCCAGGTTGTTGGTCGGCTCGTCGAGCAGCAGCACATTCGCACCGGAACACACGAGCGTGGCCAGGGCCAGCCGGGTTTTCTCCCCACCGGAGAGCACCCCGGCGGGCTTGTCCACGTCCTCGCCGGAGAAGAGAAACGCACCGAGGATCTTGCGCAGTTCGGTGTCGGTCTGTTCGATCGCCGCGGCCCGCATGTTCTCCAGCACGGTCCGCTGCACGTCAAGCGTTTCGTGTTCCTGGGCGTAGTAGCCCAGTCGCAGCCCGTGCCCGGGGTGCACCCCGCCGGTGTCCGGCTCCAGCAGACCACCGAGCATCCGCAGCAGCGTCGTCTTGCCGGCACCGTTGAGCCCGAGGATGGCGACCCGGGAACCCCGGTCCACCGCCACGTTGACGTCGGTGAAGATCTCCAACGAGCCGTACGACTTGGACAGGCCGGTCGCGGTCAGCGGGGTCTTGCCGCAGGGGGCCGGCGCGGGGAAACGCACCTTGGCCACCTTGTCGGAGACGCGTACCTCCTCCAGCCCGGACATCAGCCGCTCGGCCCGGCGGGCCATGTTCTGCGCGGCGACCGTCTTGGTGGCCTTGGCCCGCATTTTGTCCGCCTGGGCCATCAGCGCGCCGGCCTTCTTCTCGGCGTTGGCCCGCTCCCGGCGGCGACGCCGCTCGTCGGTCTCCCGCGCCTCCAGGTACGCCTTCCAGCCCAGGTTGTAGACGTCGACCACGGACCGGGTGGCGTCGAGGAACCAGACCTTGTTGACCACCGACTCCAGCAGGTCACCGTCGTGGGAGATGACCACCAGGCCGCCCTTGTGGTTGGCGAGGAAGCCGCGCAGCCAGGTGATCGAGTCGGCGTCGAGGTGGTTGGTGGGCTCGTCGAGCAGCAGAATGCCGCCGCCGTCGTCGCCCGCGTCCCGGAACAGGATCCGGGCCAGTTCGATGCGGCGGCGCTGACCGCCGGAGAGGGTGCCGATGGTCTGGGCCAGGGCCCGGTCGGGCAGCCCCAGGTTCGCGCAGATCCGCGCCGCCTCGGCCTCGGCGGCGTACCCACCGAGGGCGGCGAACTGGTCCTCCAGCGCGCCGTAGCGGCGGACCAGCTTCTCGTCGCCGCCGTCGGCGAGCTTCGCCTCCAGGTCCTTCATGCCGGCCATCAGGGCGTCCAGGCCGCGGGCGGAGAGCACCCGGTCGCGGCCGGTGACCTCCAGATCGCCGGTACGCGGATCCTGCGGCAGATAGCCGACGGGGCTGCGCCGGTCGACCTGACCGGCGTACGGCTGGCCCTCACCGGCCAGCACCTTGAGGGTGGTGGTCTTGCCGGCGCCGTTGCGGCCGACAAGGCCGATGCGGTCGCCGGGTTGCACCCGCAGCGTCGTGTCGGACAGCAGGATCCGGGCGCCGGCGCGCAGTTCCAGGCCGGTGGCAGTGATCATGTTTCGGGTACTCGCTCTCGGGATCCGGAGGGCTGACTCAGGGCACACGAAAGCGCCGGCGGATCGTGGGGACCCGTCGGCGCGGGGCGTTCAGCCTTCGCAGAGCAGCACGGCGACAAGTGTACTCGGCCCCGGTTGCGGGGCACCGGGGATTATCAACCAAGATCGTCGGGTACCGGATCGCCCACCGGAGCCTGTTTCCGGCACCGCGACCACCCTCAACTGATCACCGACTGATCGGGGTCACCATGGAGCTGAACGAGAACGCCCGCATCGACACCAGCCAGATCGACGACCGACGCGGCAGCGGCGGAGGCGGTGGGATGGGCATCCCCATCCCGATCGGTGGTGGGCGCGGCGGCATCGTCGGGATCGTCATCGCCGTACTGGTGGCCCTGGTCGGTGGTGGCCTCGGCCTGAACGCGATGACCGGCGAGGAGGGCGACAACGCCGCGCTGGAGCAGCGTTGCGAGGAGGCCCCGGACGCGCTGGAGCACCTGGACTGCCGCAACAACCTGTACGTCAACTCGATCCAGGCGTACTGGCGTACCGCCCTGCCGGAGGCGTTCGGCGAGCAGTACCGCCCGACCCGTACGGTCTTCTTCGATCGGGCCGTCAACACCGCCTGCGGCTCAGCCGACTCCGGCGTCGGCCCGTTCTACTGCCCGGCCGACTCACTTGTCTACATCGACCTGTCGTTCTACGAGGTGCTCTCCGAGCAGCTCGGTGCCAGCGGCGAGTTCGCCCAGCCGTACGTGCTGGCCCACGAGTACGGCCACCACGTGCAGAACCTGCTCGGCACCAACGAGCAGGTCCGCCGCGCCCAGCAGCGCGACCCGGGCGCGGCAAACGAACTGTCGGTACGGCTGGAGTTGCAGGCCGACTGCTACGCGGGCGCGTGGGCCAAGAACGCCACCGGCACCGCCGACGACCGCGGCCAGAAGATCTTCACCAGCATCACCGAGCGGGACATCGCCGAGGCCATCGACACCGCCGAGGCGATCGGCGACGACGCCATCTCCGAGCGGGCGAACCGGCCGGTGAACCCGGACGAGTTCACCCACGGCTCGTCGGCCGACCGTAAGCGCTGGTTCAACCGGGGCTACGAGAGCGGCGACCCGGCCACCTGCGACACCTTCAGCGGCGCGGTCTAGGAAGGGCCCCTTCCACTACCGGGCTCCGTTCGGGCTGGTGCGGGCAGGAGCGGGATTGTTACTCTACGTTGTCGAATGACCCCCCAATGTAGTCAGACCCCTCGTCGGTCCGCCAGGGAGCCGCCATGCCTTCGACCGAGCACCGGCCCACCGTCATCTCCCGCCGTTCCAGCAGAATCGCCGCCACCCTTCTGGCTGCGGCCGTCGCAGTCACCGCGGCGGTGCCCGCCTCCGCCGCGGTGGCCCGGCCGCCGTTCACCTACCAGGCTGTCGACCTCGGCTTCTACGCCTTCCCCTCGCAGCTGGCTCTCAACGAACGGGGGCAGGTCGTCGGCACCGGCCCTGGCCGCGTCAGCTTCATCTGGCACGCGGGGCGGGGGAAGCTGCTACCCCTGCCCGCCGACGTCCAGTGGTTCTCGGTCCAGGACATCAACAACGCGGGCGTGGTGGCCGGCAGCGCACCCGACGTGTGGGGAAGCGATCAGGCAGCGCTCTGGCGTGACGGCCGGGTGACCCGGCTGGCGGCGCTCGGCAATGAGGAGAGCGTCGCCTTCTCCGTCAACGACTCGGGGACGGTGGCCGGCTACAGCCGAGCACCGGACTGGACGGACAGCACCTTCCTGATGCGGCGGGGCGAGACGATCCAGGTGCAGCGCAACAACATGTACCACGGCAGTCCGGCGTTGCTGAACAACCGGGGCGACCTCGCGGTTCAGTACGTGACCGCGAACTGGTACCAGATTTGCGACTGCTTAGGTGGACGCTGGCGCAACGGGGTACTCACCCCGTTGGGCACCCTCGGTGGGTCGAGCTGGAGTCCGCCGACGGACATCAACAACCGGGGTGAGATCGTCGGCTACTCGCACAACGCGGATCGGGCGTTTCGGGCATACCTGTGGCGGGACGGGACGATCCGCGACCTCGGCACGCTGGGTGGCAGGGTCAGCGAGGCGACGGGGATCAACGACCTCGGCGAGATCGTCGGTCACGCCGACCTCGCCGACGGCGGGTCGCACCCCTTCCTCTGGCGGCGTGGCCGGATGATCGACCTGACCACCCTCGGGCTGCGTCCCACCGACCGGGTCGTCGACATCAACGGCCGGGGGCAGATCGTCGGCGTACGCGACGGCCGGGCGACCCTCTTCGTCCGGTCCTGAGCGTTGCCCGAGCCGGCCGTCCGGCGCCGCATCGAACCCGCACTGACCCCCTGAGCAGCTGACGCTCAGGGGGTCAGGCGGGGTCGCGGACGAGGATGCGCACGGCTCGGGCGGCGGTGGCCGCGTCCTGGAGTACCGCGTATCGGGGCTCGGGAACGTCGAGCAGCCGCTCGGCGCGTAACGCGGCCAGCGGGGCCAGCCTGCGGTCAGCGAGGATCCCGTCCACCGTCCGCCGGTCACCGCCGACGACCAGCGCGGCCAGCCGATCGGCCTCCGGCAGCAGCAGCCGCACCGCAAGCTCCGCCGCCTCGCCCAGGGCCGCCTTCGCCTGGTTGTCCCGGCGGCGGGCGAACCGCTGCTGCGACCAACCACCGGCGGCGGTACGCCCCTGCACGTACCGGGTGTCCACCTTGTGCACCGGCAGCCGCTCCCCCTCGGCGATGCCTACCGCCACCGCGCCCTTACGGGCCAGCAGCAGCCCGATCCGGCGGGACGCCACGGCCTGCTCGACGAAGGCATCCAGGTCGGGCGTCGCGGGTACGCCCGGCGGTCGGTGCAGCTCGGCGGTGGCACCGTCCGGGGCGGCCAGTAGCAGGCCGTACTCCTGGCCGGTGACGGTGGGCGGGCCGTGCCGGTCGGTGAAACCGGCGACCCAGCGTGCGATGCGGGCCGGGTCGACCTCGACCCACCGGCCGCCGCCGGCAGCGGGTCGACTGGTCATGCCCTGACCGTACGGCATCGCCCCACGCGTCCCACGACCACCGCGACGCTCGTCGCGCTACCGGGCTACCGGGCTACCGGGCTGGTCGGTGGCTGCGGTCGGCTGCGCGGGTACGGCGGGATCCTGCTGCGCCTCACCCGACGGCGCAGCCGGCGTCGACACCGCCGCCTCACCCGACGGCGCAGCCGGCGTCGACACCGCGGCCTCACCCGACGGTGCAGGCGCACCAGAGGGCGCAGGGCCACCAGAGGGTGCAGGGCCACCAGACACGGGCTTCTCCACCGGGTTCGCCTGGGCGGCTGCGGCCCGGCGGCGACGGATTCGCAGGTACACCGTGACGCCGGCCACCAGCAGTGCCGCGAGGAGCAGCCACGGCATCGCCCAGATGCTCTTGTCGGTGCGCACTGGCGACAGGACGCTGCCGTCGGCCATGGCGGGAGTCAACTCCACCTCGGCGGTCAGCCGCACCGCGGGCGGCACACCGGTGACCCGCTCGGTGATGGTGAAGACCGAGCCGGGAAGCAGTTCCGGCAGCGCCAGCCCTTCGCTCCGGGCCAGCTTCCAACCGAAGGGACCCTTCACGGCCACCTTGCCGGTACCGCCCAGACGGACGTTGCCGGTGTTGCGCAACCGGTAGGTGACCACCATGTCGGTACGGCCGATGGGATTGATCGGCGTCTCGTATTCGACGTCCATCGACTCGACCGTCAGAGCGGGAGCGACATCGCCGGTGACCCGGAGGTAGACGCGGGCCGCGACCCGCCGGTCCATCTGGACCTGCTGCCCGTCGGCAGTGACACCTGTCTGCCGGACCGCGGCGATCACCCCGCCGATGTGGTCGCCCGGGGTGGCGTTGGTGGGCACGCTGATCTCGAACCGGATGTCGGCCCGCTTGCCCGGCTTGACGGTGACACTCTTCTTCTCGACACGGGTCCAGGAGCCGACGTCCGTGGGCTCCTGGTTCGCGGGCAGCAGCGAGAAGGCGCCGTCGACGGTGGTGAAGGCGTCCGTGGCGTACACCTGGAACGTCAGTGGCCGGTCGCTGAGGTTCGTCACCCCGACGTAGTCGAACAGGGTGCTGCCGGGGGCCACGTCGTAGATGAAGTGGTTACGTCCGGTCGGGCCCTTCGGCCCGGAGGGCTGCACCGAGAAGCGATCCACCTGCTGCCCGGCGTTGCTCCCGGTGGCGCCCGGCGCGGACGGGCTGGGGCTCGGGGTCGCCGGAGCGGCGGCGGCCGGCGGCGCGATGCTCAGTGCGAGCAGCGCCGCGCCGAGCGGTACGCCGATGCGCGTCGCGACCGCGACAAGGGACCGACGCGCCCGGGACGCCGTGGCGTCGGGCGCGGGTCGGAACCGGGACAGGAACGTTGCAGAGGGCATACCGGGGCTCCGGAAGATCGTGTGTTTCAGCGGGTCGGGACGGCGGGACGGGGGTTGTGCCCCCGTCCCGCCACCGGTGGGGCGGATTGCTCCGCCCCACCGGAATGACCCGACTACCCGAACCTAGGAGAGGGTCAGGGTCAGGGTCGCGATGTAGTCGCCCGCCCGTGCGGAGGACGGCACACCGAGGTTGAGCTCAGCGTCACAGGTGAACACGCCACCACTGACCCCGGCAGCCGAGGTGCAGAGGGCACGTGCCTCACCCAGACCGGCGCCGGGCTCGGCGACGGCACCCGGGGTGACGACACCCTGGACACCGATGAACCGCTCGGTCTGAGCCTCCGCCGACGGCACCCAGCCGAGGTTACCGGCAGCGATGCTGGCACCGTTGGTCGAGGTGAAGTCGGAGACCTGGCCGGTCAGGCTCCAGCCGGCGCTGGTGCCCCGCAGGTCCTCGACGGTGGCCTGGTTCAGCGCACCGGTGGTGATGTCACCGAGGTTGACCGCCGGCAGGGCGACGGTCGAGCCGGCGACGGACAGCGCCAGCGGACCCGGCTTGACGGTGGTGGTGATCTGCTGCTGCGCGTCCCCACCGTTGAGCAGGATGGTGAAGTCGGCCTCGTTGACGGCGAAGAAGACGTTCCCCACCGCCTCGATCTTGATGCGAGCCTTGTCCGTCGAGACGTTCGGCAGGCGCACCTCGGCGCTGCCGTTGTTCGCGGTGCTCTCCGCCAGCACGTACGGGAAGGTCTCCCCACCGTCGGCGGAAAGCGTGATCTTCACCTCGCTGACGTTCACCGGCGCCTGGTCGGTGCCGGCGACATCCCAGGTCACCGTCTGGGTCGAACCGCCGTCGAGGCCGGCGTCGGTGCCCTGCGAGGTGACCAGGAACGGCCCGGCCTGCGGAGCCAGGGCCACAGCGACGTTGGCGCTGCCCACGCCACCGCCACCCAGCCGCCCGTCACGGGCGGTGAGCTTGAAGTTCATGGTCCGGTCATTGTTGAAACCGACCCAGTCCTGAGTGGGCAGGAACTCCGAGTAGCAGTCCACGATCTCGGCGGGAACGTTCGAGGCGCTCCCGCTGGTCGGCGGCGCCGGTGCGACCGGGCAGGCGCCCGTCTTGGCGTTGGTGTTGCCGGCCAGGATCTGCTTCATGTCCGGGAAGACCCGGGTCGAGTTGGTGGTGACCACGTTCTGACCCGGCGAGTGGTACTGCTGGGCGTCCTCCGGCGTCACGTTCGCCGCCTCGCCGAAGACCCGGAACAACGGACCGTTGGTCTTGGTGTTGTTCATCAGTGCGGTACCGGCGGAGCCACCCCGGTCGTTCTGCTCCCACAGGTAGGTCAGCGCGTCGCCGTCGGCGTCGGTGGCGCTACCGGTGAGCGCGAACGGGGTACGCACCGGGATGGTGACGCTGTCCGGCACGGTGACCACGGGAGCGTGGTTGGCCGTCTCCTGCACCAGGTGCCCACCGTTGTCGATGGCACCACCCTTGGACGTCTCGCCGACGAAGCCGGAGGCACCGAAGACGTTGGTCAGGGCGAGCTGCTCGACGTTGGTCTGGGCCAGCGCGCCGGTGAACGTCACCTGGAAGCCGGTGTCGTTCAGCGTCCCGCTGCCGCCGAAGGCGGCGACGTTCACCGTGGCACCCGCCGGCCAGCCCGGGATCGCCTCGATCGCGGCCTTGATGCCGGCGGTGGTGTAGTTGACGCCACGCACGATCGGGGCCGAGTTCGCGCCACCGTAGCTGATCGTGAAGGAGTCACCGTCGGTGTCGAAGTCGCGCAGCGAAACGGTCTGCACCTCGTTGATCGCCGGCCGCGTCGCGTTGACGAAGGTCGTGATCTCGGTGAAGGTGCGGTGCGACCAGTACGGGTCGGTGTGCGGCTGGAGGTTGTCCTGCCGGCAGATACCGGCGTACGCCATGATCGACGAACCGCTGCCCGGCTCGTACGAGTTGGCCGCGCTGCGGTTGCCGCCGGAGCAGTTGTGCTGGTTGCCGTTGAAGGTGTGGTTACCGGCGAACTGGTGACCGATCTCGTGTGCGACATAGTCGACCGCGAAATAGTCACCGACCGGGTTCGGCAGACCGGTGCAACCGCGCGCCTTGCCGTCACCACCGACAACGCCGAGGCCGGCGATACCGCCACCGGCGAGGCCGAGGGCGATGTGTCCGACGTCGTAGTTGCTGGCGCCGACGATCTGACCGAGGACGATCCGGTTGCGGTTCAGCAGACCGCTGCTGCACCCGGCAAGCTGGGCCGGGGTGTAGCAGGGTGCCGCGCCACACGGGCCGTTGGGCTCGGTGGCCAGCGCCGGGGTGTTCAGGTTCGTCTCGTCGGTGGCGTTGACCAGGACGAGCCGGATCGCGGTCTCGTCCTCGTAGATCTGGTTGACCCGGTTGATCAGCGTCACCTTCGCCGCGGTCACGTTCTCCGCGCCGAAGTAGTTGGCGTACGACGGGTCGGTGACCATCGCGAGCCGGTAGGTCCGCAGCGACACCAGCGGGCCGATGACCGGCTCATCCGCGTGGGCCCCGATCTCTTCCTTCAGAGCGTGGGCCGCCGTCTCGACGTCCTCGTGCTCGTGGAATTCACCGTGGGTGTCCTCCAGGTCCCTGGCGAAGTAGCTCGCGTACAGGCTCTGGTCGCGCTGGTAGACCGGGTCGATGTACCAGGTGCCCTCGGACGAGCGCACCGAGGCGTGGAAGCCGAGCGGGGTGAGGTCGGCCCGCACCGTCGCGGTCGGGTCGTCCACGCCCTTGCCCGCGTACGTGGTGATCTCGGGGTGAGCGGCGGCGAGGTCCGCTTCCATCACCGGCGACTCGACCAGCTCGAAGCGCTGGAACGTGCCGTCCGGGGCGGGCAGCGACACCAGCTGCCGCTGCTGACGGGCGGCGAGACGGTTCTCCACCGGCGCCTTGTCCAGCAGGCTCTCGATGCCGGCCCGGTCGAGCGTGAAGGTCTTCTGCTTCTTCGCCTTGATGGCGGCCTTCTTGCCCGACTTGGTCGGAGCGGGCTTGCCGTCCACCTTGCGCCAGAGGCTCTCGCTCGACGGAGCGGCGACGGCAGCGGTGGGCGCGGCCAGGACCGGCAGCATCGCTGCGGTCAACGCGGCGGCCAGGACGCCCGCCAGTCGACCACGACGCGGCGGGCCGCTGCTGCGCCCGCCACGCGCTTGTGGGGTGAGGATGATCCTCAAGGTTGCTCCCAGCTGTGAAGGGGAATGACCAAACGTGCCCTCTCCTTCGGTATTGGAGAGGGCAAGATGATCAGGATTTGCCAGCACCCTAAACACGAGATGAATTCAGGGCATCGGACGGAAGGGTGAGGTCCACCTGGCAGGACGTTGGCCGACAGGCGCTCGGCAGTCAGGAATGGACCGCAGCTCCACTGATTCGAGCCTCAGGCATTACCGAACGGATGATCAAGGCCGACTGCGGGACGACCATGATCCAACCGTTCGGCGCACGGGACCGACCGTCCCTCCAGCAGCCTTCTTTACCTGGCTGCCACACGATCAACATACAACCGTCATATCTGTGGTGTCTGTCGCAGATGACGACCGTCACCACGGTCGTAACGACAGTCGCTTAGTGTCCATTCAGCAGCATGGCGACGGCGAGCGTGGCGATGATGGCGCTTGACGACAGCGCCGTCACCAGCCTGCCCCGCACCCCGGTGAGCACCCGCCCGACCATCGTGCCGCCTGCGGCGATCAGCAACTGCCAACTGGCCGAGGCGAGGAACACCCCGAGGGTGAACAGGGTCGCCAGGGCGAACCCCGATCCGCCGAGCTCCACCCGACCGAGCACCAGCGCCGTGAAGTAGACGACGGTGGCCGGATTGAGCAGGGTCAGCGCGAGGATCCCGGCGAAGGCCCGGATCGGGGTGTCCAGGCCCCGTCTCGCAGCCCCGCCGACGTCCGCTGCCGGGTCGGCCGCGCCGCGCGGCCGCAGCGCCCGCCACGCCCCGTAACCGGCCAGGCCCAACAACACCGCCGCCGCGACCAGTCGCAGCGGCGTGGCGAACGGTGCCAGCCAGCCGGCGACCACGGCCCCGCCGAACGCCGCCACCCCGGCGTAGATCCCGTCGGCAGTGGCCACCCCGAGCGCAGCGGACGCACCGACCCGGAACGAGGTCCGCGCGGCGAGCCCGAGGATGAGTACGGCGATCGCGCCGACCGGAATGGCCACACCGTAGCCGGCGACCACACCGGCCAGGAATGCGCCGGTCACGACGGTCGACAAGGGATCGAGACGCCACGTGCCGAGTTCTGCTGTCGACCCGCGACGATGGTCACGGTGACAGGGAACGGCTCAATCGCAAGCGCCTCGCACACGCACACGATCTTGCACGAGGCGGCTGCCTCACGCCAGCGGTTAACATCCCGCGAATCAAGGGCTGACCTCGGCAAACCCACGCAAAGACGCCCGGAGCACCGGCCGTGGCCGGTGCTCCGGGCGTCTGGATGTCCGCGTCAGACGTTGAAGCCGAGGGAACGGAGCTGATCCCGACCCTCGTCGGTGATCTTGTCCGGACCCCACGGCGGCAGCCAGACCCAGTTGATCCGGATGTCGTTGACCAGGCCGCCACCCGGGCCGGTGGTCAGCGCCTGGCGGGCCTGGTCCTCGATCACGTCGGTGAGCGGGCAGGCCGCCGACGTCAGCGTCATGTCCAGGGTGGCCACGTTCTCGTCGTCGACATGCACCCCGTACACCAGGCCGAGGTCGACCACGTTGATGCCCAACTCCGGGTCGACAACGTCCTTCATCGCCTCCTCGACGTCGGCCACTGCGGCCTTGCCGCGCGCTGCCGTACCGTCGGCAGCGGGCGTCGCCGACGCATCGGTGGCCGGCGTCGCCGCGCTGTCGGTCGCCACGGCGCCCGCCTCCGGCGTGCTGGTTTCCTCGGTCATGCCTTCACCTCCGTCGGGCTCGCGCCCACACCGGCGCGTGCCGCGGCGTCCTTGAACGCCATCCACGGCAACAACGCGCACTTGACCCGGGCGGGATAACGGGCGACACCCTCGAACGCCACCCCGTCGCCGAGCACCTCCTCGTCCGGCGTGACCTGGCCACGGCCGGACATCAGCGCCACGAACGCCTCGTGCACCTGGAACGCCGCCACCGCCTCCCGGCCGGTCAACAGCTCGTGCAGCACGCTGGCCGACGCCTGGCTGATCGAGCAGCCCATGCCGTCGTACGACACGTCGTGCAGCACCTCACCGTCGGTGGCCACCCGGACGGTCACCTCGTCACCGCACGTGGGGTTGACGTGGTGCGCCTCGGCCACCCGGTCGGCCGGGTCGGCGGCGTCGCGCAGCCCTCGCCCCTGCGGGTGCTTGTAGTGATCCAGGATGATCTCCTGGTAGAGCGATTCAAGCTGCATCAGGCTGAGCTCCTGTCGACTCGCGGACTCCTGCGTCGCCGCTCACTCGAACACCTTCCGCACCTGCTCCAGGCCAGCCACCAGGGCGTCGATCTCCTCGGTGGTGGTGTAGAGGTAGAACGAGGCCCGGGTCATCGCCGGCACCCCGAAGCGGGTGCAGACCGGCCGGGCACAGTGGTGGCCCACCCGCACCTGCACACCCAGGGAGTCGAGCACCTGCCCGACGTCGTGCGGATGCACGTCGCCGAGGGCGAAGGAGATCGTGCCACCCCGGCCGACCGGCACGTCCGGGCCGAAGATCCGCAGGCCGGGCACGCTACCCAGAGCATCCAGGGCGTACGCGGTCAACTGCTTCTCGTGCCACTGGATCGCCCGCATGTCGAGTGCGGTGAGGTAGTCCACGGCCGCACCCAGCGCGACCGCCTCGGCGATCGGCGGGGTGCCCGCCTCGAACCGGGCCGGCGGCGCGGCGAACGTCGAGCCGGCCAGCGTCACCGTCTCGATCATCGAGCCGCCACCGAGCACCGGCGGCATCGCGGCGAGCAGTTCCGACCGCCCCCACAACACCCCGATGCCGGTCGGGCCGCACATCTTGTGTCCGGTGAAGACGATGAAGTCGGCGTCCATGTCGACCACGTCGATCGGCATGTGCGGCACCGACTGCGAGCAGTCCCACAGCAGCAGCGCGCCCACCTCGCGGACCCGCTCGGTGATCCGCGCGGTGGCGTTGACCGTGCCGAGGATGTTTGACACGTGCACCAGCGAGACGATCTTCGTCCGCTCGGTGACCAGGTCCGTCAGCCCCGACTCGTCCAGCCGGCCCTGCTCGGTGACCGGGAACCAGCGCAGCGTCGCGCCGGTGCGCTCGGCCAGCAGCTGCCACGGCACGATGTTCGAGTGGTGCTCCATCTCGGAGATGACGATCTCGTCACCCGGGCCGAGCCGGAACCGAGGGTCGGCGTCGGCGCGCAGCGAGGCGTTGGAGAAGGCGTACGCCACGATGTTGATCGCCTCGGTGGAGTTCTTGGTGAACACCACCTCGTCGACGCTCGGCGCGTTGATGAACGACGCCACCTTCGCCCGAGCCGACTCGTACCCCTCGGTGGCCTCGGTGCCCAGCGTGTGGACCGACCGGGACACGTTGGCGTTGTGCTGCTCGTAGTGCTCGCGCAGCACGTCGAGCACCTGACGCGGCTTGTGCGAGGTGTTGGCGCTGTCGAGGTAGACCAGCGGATGGCCGTTGATCTCCCGACCGAGGATCGGGAAGTCGGCGCGTACCGCCGCCACGTCGTAGCGCGGCTCGTCGTCGTACTGCGGCATCCCCGGCGGGATCGCGATGGTGGTCATCGTCGTGACCAGCCTTTCCTCTGGGATCAGGCCCGCGCCGAACCGGCCCCGGCCACGTACCGCTCGTAGCCCTCTTCCTCAAGCTTGTCGGCCAACTCCGGGCCACCCTGCTCGACGATCCGGCCGGCCACGAAGACGTGCACGAAGTCCGGCTTGATGTAGCGCAGGATCCGGGTGTAGTGGGTGATCAGCAGCAGGCCGGTGTCACCGGTGTCACGCACCCGGTTCACGCCCTCGCTGACCACCCGCAGCGCGTCCACGTCGAGGCCGGAGTCGGTCTCGTCGAGGATGGCCACCTTCGGCTTGAGCAGCTCCAGCTGCACGATCTCGTGCCGCTTCTTCTCGCCGCCGGAGAAGCCCTCGTTGACGTTGCGCTGGGCGAACGCCGGGTCCATGTGCAGGCGCTCCATCGCGCCGCGCAGCTCGGCACCCCAGGTCCGCAGCTTCGGCGCCTCGCCGTCGATGGCGGTCTTGGCGGTACGCAGGAAGTTCGCCACCGACACACCGGGCACCTCGACCGGGTACTGCATGGCCAGGAAGAGGCCGGCGCGGGCCCGCTCGTCGACGGACATCTCCAGCACGTCGACGCCGTCGAGGGTCACCGAACCGCCGGTGATCTCGTACTTCGGGTGACCGGCAATCGAGTACGCCAGGGTCGACTTGCCGGAGCCGTTCGGCCCCATGATGGCGTGGGTCTCGCCGGAGCGGACGGTCAGGTCGACACCGGCCAGGATCGGCTTGAGCTCACCCTCGGGCAGCTTGACCGACACCTGCAGGTCACGGATCTCCAGGGTGCTCATTATCGGGTCACTCCATTGCTCGGCGTCAGACTGACGTAGATGTCGCCGTCGCGGACTTCGACGGGGTAGACAGGGACGGGTTCGGTCGCGGGCAGGCCGCTCGGCTCGCCGGTACGCAGGTCGAAGCGGGAGCCGTGCAGCCAGCACTCCAGCGTGCAGCCCTCCACCTCACCCTCGGAGAGCGCCACCGCGGCGTGCGAGCACTCGTCGTACACGGCGTAGAACTGGTCGTCCTCGCCGTGCACCAGCGCGATCTGGGTGCCCTCGACATCGGCGCTGATCGCGGTGCCCTTCGGCACGTCCTCGACCGCACAGATCCGGATCATCAGGCGCCCGCCTTGGACAGCCGCGCCTCGATGGTCTCCCCCAGCCGCTCTCGCAACTCCTCGACCGGGATCTTGTTCAGCAGCTCGGCGAAGAAGCCGCGCACCACCAGCCGGCGGGCCTCGGCCTCCGGGATGCCCCGGGCCATCAGGTAGAACAGCTGCTCGTCGTCGAAGCGGCCGGTGGCGCTGGCGTGACCGGCACCGGCGATCTCGCCGGTCTCGATCTCCAGGTTCGGTACGGAGTCCGCCCGCGCGCCGTCGCTGAGCAGCAGGTTCCGGTTGATCTCGTACGTGTCGGTGCCGGTCGCCTCGGCCCGGATCAGCACGTCACCGACCCAGACGGTGTGGGCGCTCTCGCCCTGCAACGCGCCCCGGTAGCCGACGTAGCTGCGGCAGTCCGGGACGGTGTGGTCGACCAGCTGGCGGTGCTCCAGGTGCTGGCCCGAGTCGGCGAAGTAGACGCCGTACAGCTCGGCCTCGCCACCCCGGTCGGTGTACTCGACAGTGGTGTACTGCCGGACCAGGTCACCGCCGAGGCTCACCTGCACGTGCAGCACCCGCGCGTCGCGGCCCAGCTTCACCTTCAGGTGCTGGGCCTGCACCGCGTCGTCGGCCCAGTCGGCGACGGTGACCAGGGTCAGCTTCGCCCCGTCCCCGACGGTCACCTCGACGTTGTCCGCCAGCGTCGCCGAACCCACGTGCTCCAGCACCAGGATCGCCTCGGCGAACCGGCCCACCTCGACGACGGTGTGCCCGAAGGCCAGGCCCTCGCTGCCCTCACCGACCACCCGCAGCACGGCCGGGCCGCTGACCACGGCGTCCTGGGCCACCCGCACCAGCAGCGCCTGCTCGACGCCGCCGTAGGCCAGCGCGCTGACCCGGTCGAACGGGGTGAGCACCGTACCGACCCGCGGGTCGTCGCGGCCGATCCGCTCCACCAGTACGCCCTCGGGCAGGTCGGCGTACTCGTGCCGGACCGTGCCGGTGGCGATGCGATCGTCACCGACCAGCCCGCGCAGCCGCTTGAGCGGGGTGAATCGCCACTCCTCCTCCAGGCCGGTGAGGGCCGGGAAGTCGGCGACGTCGTACGAGCGCAGCGCCTGCGACTTGGTGGTCGGCGGCGCGGAAGCCTGGATAGTCATCTCGTCCTTGGTCTGTTCTTGCGACGACGGTCTGGTGCTGGGGTGGCGGGCCGGACGTGCCGGCCCGCCGGGCGGGGTCAGCCGACCGCGCCCTCCATCTGCAGCTCGATCAGGCGGTTGAGCTCCAGGGCGTACTCCATCGGCAGTTCCTTGGCGATCGGCTCGATGAAGCCACGCACGATCATCGCCATCGCCTCGTCCTCGCTCAGGCCCCGGCTCATCAGGTAGAAGAGCTGGTCCTCGCTGACCTTGGAGACGGTGGCCTCGTGCCCCATCGAGACGTCGTCCTCGCGGATGTCGACGTACGGGTAGGTGTCCGAGCGGGAGATGGTGTCCACCAGCAGGGCGTCGCACTTGACCGTGCTGGCGCTGCTGTGCGAACCCTCCAGCACCTGCACCAGACCCCGGTACGAGGTCCGGCCGCCACCCCGGGCGATCGACTTCGACACGATGGTGCTGCTGGTGTGCGGTGCCGCGTGCACCATCTTGGCGCCGGCGTCCTGGTGCTGCCCCTCGCCGGCCATGGCCACCGAGAGCACCTCGCCCTTGGCGTGCTCGCCGGTCATGTAGACCGCCGGGTACTTCATGGTCACCTTGGAGCCGATGTTGCCGTCGATCCACTCCATGGTCGCGCCCTCGTGGCACACCGCGCGCTTGGTGACCAGGTTGTAGACGTTGTTCGACCAGTTCTGGATGGTGGTGTAGCGGCAGCGGGCGTTCTTCTTGACGATGATCTCGACGACCGCGCTGTGCAGCGAGTCCGAGGAGTAGATGGGCGCGGTGCAGCCCTCGACGTAGTGCACGTACGCACCCTCGTCGACGATGATCAGCGTCCGCTCGAACTGGCCCATGTTCTCGGTGTTGATCCGGAAGTACGCCTGCAGCGGGATCTCCACGTGCACGCCCTTCGGCACGTAGATGAACGAGCCACCGGACCACACGGACGTGTTCAGCGCGGCGAACTTGTTGTCGCCGACCGGGATCACCGTGCCGAAGTACTCCTTGAAGATGTCCTCGTGCTCCTTGAGGGCGGTATCGGTGTCGAGGAAGACGACACCCTGCTCCTCCAGGTCCTCACGGATCTTGTGGTAGACCACCTCGGACTCGTACTGCGCCGCCACACCGGCGACCAGCCGCTGCTTCTCCGCCTCGGGGATGCCCAGCCTGTCGTAGGTGTTCTTGATGTCCTCGGGCAGGTCCTCCCAGCTGGTGGCCTGCTTCTCGGTGGACCGCACGAAGTACTTGATGTTGTCGAAGTCGATCCCGGTGAGGTCGGCGCCCCAGGCCGGCATCGGCTTGCGCTCGAACAGCCGCAGGCCCTTCAGCCGCAGGTCGAGCATCCAGGCCGGCTCGTTCTTCTTGGCCGAGATGTCCCGCACCACCGCCTCGTTGAGGCCACGCTGAGCCACAGCGCCGGCGACGTCCGGGTCGGCCCAGCCGTACTCGTAGTTACCGAGGGCGGCGAGCTGCTCCTCCTGGGTCAGGGGCTGGACGATCTGCTCGGTCATCTATCTGTCCTCACAGTGGTGACGGTCGTACCGGACTGGGCAGGCGGCGAACCGGGAATGTGCGTGGTGCACACCCCGTCACCGTGCGCGATGGTGGCCAAACGTTGCACGTGCGTGCCGACCAGGCGGGAGATCACCGTGGTCTCGGCCTCGCACAGCGCAGGGAACTCGGCGGCCACGTGCGCCACCGGGCAGTGGTGCTGACACAGCTGGCCGCCGGAAGCGATCGTGGACGCACTGGCAGCGTAACCCTCGGCGGTCAGCGCGGCGGCGAGAGCCTCCGCCCGCGCCATCGGGTCGTCCCCGGCGTCGGCCAGGGCCGCCTGACAGCGCGCCTCCAGGGCGGCCACCTGCTCGGCGGCGAACTCCTCCACCGCGCGAGGGCCACCGGTGCGGGCGATCCACCGCAGCGCGGCGGTGGCCATGTTGTCGTAATGGTGGGTGCCGCAGCGGCTACGCGCGGCATCGGTCAGCAGGAACACCTTGGCCGGACGGCCCCGCCCCCGGTGACCGCGTACCGTCTGCTCGCGGGCGACCACGTCACCATCGGCGAGCATCGCGTCGAGGTGCCGGCGGATCGCCGCCGGGCTGAGCCCCAGCGCGCCGCCCAGCTGAGCGGCGGTGGCGGCGCGGCGCTCCAGCAGCAGCTGGGTGACCCGGCTGCGGGTCGACGAGTCGGCGCTGGGAGTAGCATCCGCTACCGGCCTGGTGGAGGCGGGTGGCGTCGAGCTGCCGGCGGCCGAATCGGCTGCCGACGGGTGCTCGGGGAGCCCTGCCGCCTTTTTCACAACGCCCACGTTACGTAATTCGACCAGGCCCTGCAAACGGGGGTCCGGTGATCCGAGCCACCGAAAGGGCGGAGTCACCCGATCGGGGACAACTACGGTGCGTAGGATTCGCTCCGTGAAGCGACCTGCCCGGTTCCCGGTCTCCAGCACGCTGCTCCGCCGCCTCGCGTTCGCCAACATCGTGGCGAACGTGGTGATCGTCGTCACCGGCGGGGCGGTCCGGCTGACCGCCTCGGGCCTCGGCTGCCCCACCTGGCCCAGGTGCACCGATGATTCCTACACCACGACCGCCGAGATGGGCGTGCACGGGGTGATCGAATTCGGCAACCGGCTGCTCACCTTCGTCCTGGTGCTGATCGCCGGCGCCGCCCTGCTGGCCGTCCTGGCGCACCGCCCGCGTCGGCGGGGAGCGCTGCCCCTCGTGCTGGCCGTCGTGCTGGGCATCGTGGCGCAGGCCGTGATCGGCGGCATCACCGTACGCACCCAGCTGCACCCCTCGGTCGTGGGCATCCACTTCGTGGTCTCGATGCTGCTGCTGCTCGTCTCGTACGCCCTGTGGCGGCAGGTACGCGAACCCGACGGCCCCAAGGTCGCCCTGGTCCCCCCGGCGCTGCGGGCCCTGACCTGGATCACGGTGGTGGTCAGCGCGGCGGTGATCGTCGTCGGGGTGCTGGTCACCGGCAGCGGTCCGCACGCCGGAGATGCCGACGCGGTCCGCAACGGCCTGGACCCGCAGACCATCTCCCAGGTGCACGCCGACCTGGTCTTCCTGCTGATCGGCCTGACCGTCGGCCTGTGGCTGGCGCTGCGCGCCCTCGGTGCACCGGCCGGGGCGGTACGGGCCGTCCGCACCCTGCTGCTCGTCGAGCTGGCTCAGGGCGTGATCGGCTTCGTGCAGTACTTCACCAACCTGCCGGTGCTGCTGGTGGGCGCCCACATGCTCGGCTCCTGCCTGGTCTGGCTGGCCACCCTGTCGGTGCTCTGGTCCATCCGCGAACGCCGCCCGGCGCACCCCGACCCGACCGGCCCGGCCACGCCGCCCGGAAGCGTCACCCCCGCCCAGGAGCCGGTCACCGCCCACGCCTGACCCGCGCTCCCGCCCGCCCCTGAGCCGACGGAGTCGGCGGTAGGGGTCGGGCGGCGGCGCGGGTCAGGCGGGTGCGTGGGTCAGGTGTGTGTGGATGGCCTCGGCGAGGCGCTCCGGAGCGCCGTCGGCGTAGCCGAGGAACAGGGACGGCTCGGTCAGCTCCAACTCGACAAGCACCGGCGTGCCGTCCGGGCCGGGGATCAGGTCCACCCGGGCGTAGAGCAGGCGGTCCGTCCCGCCGGGCACCACGGCCAGGGTGCGCTCGGCCACCGCGAGCTGGTCTGCGGTGGCGGTACGCGGGCTGATCTCCTCGGGCTTGTACAGCCCTTCGGTGCCCAGGTCGGGACCGGACAGCATCGGCCCCTTGCGGATGGCGTGGCTGAACGCCAGCCCCTGCGGGCCGGCGAGGTAGAGCAGCGCGGTCTCCCCGGCGGTGTCCACCGCGCGCAGGTACGGCTGGATCATGGCGATCCGACCGGCGTCGCCGAGCCGGCGTACGTGCGCCACGGCGAGGTCCCGGTGCTCCGGGTCGGTCAGGTCGTAGCGGCCGGTGTCCTGGCTGCCGGCGCTGATCGACGGTTTGACGACGTACTCGCCGTCGTCGGCGGGCGGCTGCCACGACTCACCGGGCAGCACCCAGCCGGTGGGTACGGTCGGCACCCCGGCGGCACGCAGTTCGTCGAGGTAGCGCTTGTCGGTGTTCCAGCGCACCACGTCGGCCGGGTTGACCAGTCGGGGCACCCGGGCCGCCCAGGCGACGAAGTCGTCGCGGCGAGACATGTAGTCCCAGGGTGAGCGGAGCACGACCAGGTCGTAGTCGGCCCAGTCGACGGCCGGGTCGTCCCAGACGACCGGTTCGGCGGCGATGTCGCGGGCGGCCAGCGGTGCGATCACGAGGCGATCGTCCGCTTCGAGATCGGCGAATTCGGTACAGGTGACGAGAGCGACCCGGGGTTTCCCCCGGGCCGGCTGGTGGTGGTGGTCGGTCAATTTATGTCAACGGGCCATCGTGCGACGGGCCATCGAACGCCAAAGGTCGTTGCTCGGGCGCATCTGGTCCATCAGTTCCCGCTCCCAGGCGTTCTCCACGGCAACCCCGGCCTGCGCGCAGGCCTCCCGGGCGACGACCGTGTCCTCTGCGAACTGGTCTCCCCAGGCACCGTCCGAACCCACCAGGACGATCCGGGCACCTCGCTTGCCGACGTACTCGATGACCGCTTTCGCCCCGCCATGTCCGGCGGCGAACGACCTGATCCCCGCGACCAGCCCGTTGGGGGCCGAGCCGGAGGGGGTCTGTTCAGCCGTCAGCGTCGTATCGGAACCATCTGCCATAACGAGAAGCCTAAGCAAACAAGGTGCCGAAGGTAGGAGAACCGTAAGCTTTTTGTGATACCGATAACGCAAAGGTTTAGGGAAACGGGATACCTTTTCGCCCGTATTTATCCGGTCTAAATCGGCCATAACCACCGGTCAGATGGGGCCCAATCGGCCAGGAACACGCGGAACCCGTCGTGGCCTACCTACGGCGACAATTCAGACACCCACATCGACTGCTGCCACTTGATAAGAAGGAACCCTTCCTATACTGCGGCGTCGAAACGGGACCTACCGGGCGTCTCGGCGGAACGCGCTCAGAGGAGCGCGTCGAGGGCGGCGGCGGCGAAGACGATGGTCAGGTAGGTCGTGGACCAGTGGAACAGCCGCATCGGCTTGACCGCCTCGCCCCGCCGGGCCCGCCCGGCCAGCTTGTGCGCCTCGACGATGAAGATCGCGCCCACCACCAGCGTCGGTACGCCGTACACCGGGCTCAGGCCCAGCGCCCAGACGGCCAGCGAGGAGAGCACCGTCAGCCAGGCGAAGAACACGATCTCGGCGTTCACCCGCCGGACGGAGGCCACCACCGGCAGCATCGGAATGCCGGCGCGGGCGTAGTCGTCCTTGTACTTCATCGCCAGGGGGTAGAAGTGCGGCATCTGCCAGAAGAAGACCACCGCGAACAGCCCCCAGGCCACCGGCGACAGCGAACCGGTCACCGCCGCCCAGCCGATCAACACCGGCGCAGCCCCGCAGGCCCCGCCCCAGAAGGTGTTCGCCGTGGTGGTCCGCTTCAACCACAGCGTGTAGACCAGGTCGTAGTAGACGATCGCGGCCAGGGTCAGCCCGGCGGCGAGCAGGTTGGTGAAGGCCGCCATCAGCACGACCGAGACCACCGCCAGCACCAGACCGAAGATCAGGGCGTTACGCGGCGTCACGGTGTGCGCGGGCAGCGGCCGACGCTTGGTCCGCCGCATCACCTGGTCGATGTCGCGGTCGATGTAGCAGTTGAGGACACTGGCGGCACCGGCGGCGAGCGAGCCGCCGACGAGCACCACCGCGACCAGCCACAGCGACGGCAGCCCGCCGTGCGCGAGCATCATCGCCGGCACGGTGGTGACCAGCAGCAGCTCGACGATGCGCGGCTTGGTCAACGACACGTACGCGGCCACCACCGCCCGCACGTCGCGGGACCGGGCCGGCGAGTGCTCCGCCGAGCGCACCGGCGACTCCCCGGCAGGGTCACTGACCGGGCGCTCGGTGATCATGCTCACGGATTGCCACCTTCCGGCGTCGCCAGGGGAGATCGGGCGGTCGGACCCGTCGGATCCACACACAACCGCCCCACACACTACGCGTTGTCGTTTTGGCTGCCCGGGCGACCCGGCAACGGTGCGAACCGTCACACCGAAGGCTGATCGTCCCAGCTGAACCGGCCGGCCGGGGCGAACCGTACAGACCAGCATGCTGAGATCCTCGGGCGCACGTTCCGGGACGCTCGATAGGGTCACCAGTGAGGGTTCCGCCCATCTCGCCGAGGAGCACTAACCACCGTGGCTGCCAAACGACCCGAGCACCCCGCACTTGACTGGTCCGACCTCGACCGCCGTGCCGTGGACACCGTCCGCGTGCTGGCCATGGACGCCGTGGAGAAATCCGGCAACGGCCACCCCGGTACGGCGATGAGTCTCGCCCCCGCGGCATACCTGTTGTTCAACCGGGTCATGCGGCACAACCCGGCCGACCCGTCGTGGCCCGGTCGGGACCGCTTCGTGCTGTCCGCCGGCCACTCCAGCCTGACGCTGTACATCCAGCTCTTCCTGGCCGGCTACCCGCTCAGCCTGGACGACCTGAAGTCGCTGCGGCAGTGGGGCTCGCTCACCCCGGGCCACCCGGAGCACGGGCACACCCCGGGCGTGGAGACCACCACCGGCCCGCTCGGGCAGGGTCTGGGCAACGCCGTCGGCATGGCCATGGCGGCGCGCCGCGAGCGTGGTCTGTTCGACCCCGAGACCGAGCCGGGCGAGTCGGTGTTCGACCACCACATCTGGTGCATCGCCTCCGACGGTGACATCGAGGAGGGCATCAGCCACGAGGCCAGCGCCCTCGCCGGTCACCAGCAGCTGGGCAACCTCTGCGTGATCTACGACGACAACGAGATCTCGATCGAGGACGACACCCGCATCGCGATGAGCGAGGACGTGTCGGCCCGCTACGCCGCGTACGGCTGGCACGTGCAGACGGTCGACTGGCGACGTGGCGACGCCGACCAGGGCGACTACCACGAGAACGTCGAGGAGCTGTACGCGGCGCTGCTGGCCGCCAGGGCGGAGACCGGCCGCCCGTCGTTCATCGCGCTGCGCACCATCATCGGCTGGCCGGCACCGAACAAGCAGAACACCGGCAAGATCCACGGCTCGGCGCTCGGCGCCGACGAGGTGGCCGCCACCAAGGAGATCCTCGGCTTCGACCCGGCCGGTTCGTTCGAGGTCACCGAGGAGGTGCTCGCCCACACCCGGGGTGCCCTGCGCCGCGGCGAGGCCGAGCAGCAGGAGTGGACCACCGCCTTCGGCGCCTGGTCCGAGGCCAACCCGCAGCGTCGCGCGCTCTACGACCGGCTGGCCGCGCGGGCCCTGCCGGAGGGCTGGACGGAGGCGCTGCCGGAGTTCCCGGCCGACGCCAAGGGCGTGGCCACCCGGGCCGCCTCGGGCAAGGTGCTGGGCGCCCTCGCCCCGGTGCTGCCCGAGCTGTGGGGTGGCTCCGCCGACCTGGCCGAGAGCAACAACACCACGATGAAGGGCGAGCCCTCCTTCGTGCCGAGCCAGTACGCCACCAAGGAGTTCCCCGGCCACGAGTACGGCCGCACGCTGCACTTCGGCATCCGTGAGCACGCCATGGGCGCGATCCTCAACGGCATCGCCCTGCACGGCGGCACCCGCCCGTACGGCGGCACCTTCCTGGTGTTCAGCGACTACATGCGGCCCTCGGTACGGCTGGCCGCACTGATGAAGCTGCCGGTGACCTACGTCTGGACGCACGACTCGATCGGTCTCGGCGAGGACGGCCCGACCCACCAGCCGGTGGAGCACCTGACCGCGCTGCGCGCCATCCCCGGCCTGGACGTCGTCCGCCCGGCCGACGCCAACGAGACGGTCTGGGCGTGGCGGCAGGCCCTGGAGCACACCGACCGGCCGACCGCGCTGGCGTTGAGCCGCCAGCCGCTGCCGACCCTGGACCGCTCCCAGCTGGCCGGCGCGGACGGCGTCGCCAAGGGCGGCTACGTGCTGGCCGAGGCGTCCAACGGCAAGCCGCAGGTGATCATCATCGGCACCGGCTCCGAGGTGCAGCTCTGCCTGACCGCCCGGGAGCGGCTGGAGGCCGACGGCACCCCGACCCGGGTGGTGTCGATGCCCTGCCAGGAGTGGTTCTTCGAGCAGGACGAGGCGTACCGGGAGTCGGTGCTGCCGCGCGGGGTAAAGGCCCGGGTGAGCGTGGAGGCGGGCATCGCGATGTCCTGGCGCGGAATCGTCGGTGACTGCGGCGAGAGCGTCAGCCTGGAGCACTACGGCGCCAGCGCCCCGCACTCGGTGCTGTTCGAGCAGTTCGGCTTCACCCCTGACCGGATCGTCGCCGCCGCGCACGCGGCGCTGACCCGCGTCGGGGACATCACCGGTTTCACCACCGGCAACTGAGGGGAGCGTTGGCGCACATGACGACCGACAGGCTTGGTGAGCTGTCCGCCGCGAAGGTGGCGGTCTGGCTCGACGACCTTTCCCGGGTACGACTGTCCTCCGGTGGGCTGGACCAGCTGCGCCGGGACAAGCACGTGGTCGGGGTGACCACCAACCCGACGATCTTCGCCAAGGCGTTGAGCGACGCCGACACCTACGACGGGCAGCTGCGTGACCTGGCCGTGCGGGGTGTCGACGTCGAGGAGGCGGTCCGCATGCTCACCACGTACGACGTGCGGTGGGCCTGCGACGTGATGCGTCCGGCGTACGACGCCAGCGGCGGGGTCGACGGCCGGGTCTCCATCGAGGTGGACCCGCGGCTGGCCCACGAGGCGGAGCGCACCGTGGCCGAGGCCAAGGCGCTGTGGTGGCTGGTCGACCGGCCGAACCTGTTCATCAAGATCCCGGCGACCCAGGACGGCCTGCCGGCGATCACCGCCACGCTGGCCGAGGGGATCAGCGTCAACGTGACGCTGATCTTCGGGCTGGACCGCTACTCGCAGGTGATGGAGGCCTTCCTCGCCGGTATGGAGCAGGCCAGGGCCAACGGCCACGACCTGTCCAAGATCGCCTCGGTGGCCTCGTTCTTCGTCTCCCGCGTCGACAGCGAGGTGGACAAGCGGCTGGAGAAGATCGGCTCGGACGAGGCCAAGGGGCTGCGCGGCAAGGCCGCCGTGGCCAACGCCCGACTGGCGTACGAGCGTTACAGCGAGGTCTTCGGCAGCGACCGTTGGCAGGCCCTCGCCGACGCCGGGGCGCACCCACAGCGCCCGCTGTGGGCCTCCACCTCGACGAAGAACCCGGACTACCGGGACGTCATCTACGTCGAGGAGCTGATCGCCCCCGGAACGGTCAACACCATGCCGGAGGCGGTCATCCACGCCTACGCTGAGCACGGCGAGACCCGTCCCGACACCGTCACCGACGCGTACGACGACGCCCGGCAGGTCTTCGAGCGGCTCGCCGCGGTCGGCGTCGACATGGCCGACGTGATCGAGACGCTGGAACGTGAGGGCGTGGAGAAGTTCGAAGCCAGCTGGCAGGAGCTGCTCGACGGCGTACGCAAGTCGTTGGTCGCCGCTGCCCAGGGCACCGGTCACCCGGGTGGTGCCGCGCAGGCCGGAGGAGCTGCGTGACGGTTCGCCCCGGCGTCGCTCACGCCGCCGCCCGCGACGGGCGGCGGCGTGGGTGATCTGCTGGCCGCACCGGTCGAGGCCGCTGGCGGTCTCGCGGTGCACGGCGCGCGGGCGGTGGACGCCGGCGCACCGGCGTCCACCCGGCAGGCGTTCGTCGACGCCGACGTGCCGCGCCGGCTGGTCGCCAGGGATCCGACGCTGTGGGGTCCGCACGCGGTCGGCCGGCTCGGCTGGCTGGACGCCCACCGGCGGGGCCGCGAGCTGCTCCCCCAGCTCGCCGAGCTGAGCGCGGAGCTGGCCGACCTGGATCACGTGGTGCTCGCCGGCCCGGGTGGCCCGTCGCTCGCGACGCAGGTCGTCGCCCGGACCACCGGTCGGGCGCTGACCGTGCTCGACACCACCGACCCTGGTCGGGTACGCGCCACGCTGGCCGACCGGCTGGCCCGCACCGTCGTCGTGCTGGCCGGCGCGTCCGGCAGCACGCTGGCGGCCGACTGTCTCCGGCGCGCCTACCGGCAGGCGTTCCTCGACTCGGGGATGGCCGAGTCGGAGGTGGGGCGGCACTTCGTCGTGGTCACCGATCCGGGCTCGCCGCTGGCGGCGGTCGCCGCCGAACTCGGCGCGATCACCGTGCCCGCCGACCCCGAGGTCGACGGGGGCTTCGCGGCGCTGACCGCGTACGCGTTGGTCCCCTGCGCGCTCGCCGGGGTCGCGGTGGCCGACCTGCTCGACCAGGCCGAGGAGTTCGCGGCCACACTGGACGGTGCCGACGCGAATCCGGGCCTGGCGCTCGGTGCGGCGCTGGCCACCGCCGCCACGACCGGACGGGACACGGTCGTCCTGGTCGACGACGGCACCGGCGTCGAAGGGCTGGGCGACTGGGTCGGGCAGTTGCTCGCCGAGTCCACCGGCAAGGACGGGCTCGGTCTCCTGCCGGTGGTGGTCGAGTCACCGGACAGCCCTCGCCTGACCGGCCCCGACCGACTCACCGTCAGCTACGGCGGCGCGCTCGCCGCGGGTGACCTGCCGGCCCTCGGCGTCACCCCCGACATCGCGGTGAACGGCCCGCTCGGCGCCCACTTCCTGGCCTGGCAGTACGCCACCGCCCTGGCCGCCGACGTGCTCGGGGTGGACCCGTTCGACCGGCCGGACGTGACCGCGGCCGACGAGCACACCGCCGCCGTGCTGGCGCACCGCCCGCCGGCACCGACACCGTCGTCGGTCGAGAGCACGATCGAGGTGTACGCCCCGGCGGGCACACCGGCGGACCTGACCGGCGCGCTCCGGCACCTGCTGTCCGGGCTGGACGACGGCGGCTACCTGGCGGTCACGGCGTACCTCGACCAGCACGCCGACGCCGACGCGGCCCGGCTGCGTCCATTGCTGGCGCAGCTCACCGCCCGGCCGGTCACCTTCGACTGGGGGCCACGCCACCGGCACGCCGCCGGTCAGTACCACAACGGTGGCCCACGGTTGGGTAGCTTTCTTCAGATAACCGGTACGGTCGATGTTGATCTGCCGGTGCCCGGCGAGCCGTACTCCTTCGGTGAGTTGCAGGCGGCGCAGGCCGCCGGCGACCGGCAGGCCCTGGCCGGTCACGAGCGTCCGCTGTTACGGCTGCACCTGACCAACCGATCGGCGGGCCTGGCCCAACTGCTCGACGCGGTCGGATCGCTGCGGGCATGACGATGAACGATGTGGACGACCAGGATCGGGAAGGCACCGTGAGCGCGAGGAGTGAGCCGATCCTGCGAGCCCCGCAGTCGCGAACAGAGGAGACAGAGTGAACCCGCTGCGCGACCCGCAGGACCGGCGACTGCCCCGGATCCCGGAGCCCTGCGCTCTGGTGATCTTCGGGGTGACCGGCGACCTGGCCCAGAAGAAGCTGATCCCGGCGGTCTACGACCTGGCCAACCGGGGGCTGTTGCCGCCCGGGTTCGTGGTCGTCGGGTTCGCCCGGCGGGACTGGGCCGACGGTGACTTCGCGACGCTGGCCCGGGAGGCGGCCAAGGCACACTCGCGCACACCGTGGCGCGAGGAGGTCTGGTCACGGCTGGAACACAACATCAAGTTCGTCGGCGGCTCGTTCGACGACGACACCGCCTTCGACCGGCTCACCCAGTGCCTGAACGGCCTGCGTGACAGCCACGGCATCCACGGCAACGTGGCGTTCTACTTCTCCATTCCACCGGCCGCGTTCCCGGTGGTGCTCAAGCAGTTGGCCCGTACCGGGATGGCCGACAACGACAAGTGCGGCGGCTGGCGCCGGGTGGTGGTGGAGAAGCCGTTCGGGCACGACCTGCCGTCGGCGAAGGCCCTCAACGACCTGGTGGACGACGTGTTCACCCGACGCGACGTGTTCCGCATCGACCACTACCTGGGCAAGGAAACCGTCCAGAACATCCTCGCCCTGCGCTTCGCCAACAGCCTCTTCGAGCCGTTGTGGAACTCGCAGTACGTCGACTCGGTGCAGATCACCATGGCCGAGGACGTCGGCATCGGCTCCCGGGCCGGCTTCTACGACTCCGTCGGCACCGCCCGCGACGTGTTGCAGAACCACCTGCTGCAACTGCTCGCCCTGGTCGCCATGGAGGAGCCGACCAGCTTCGACGCCGACGAGATCCGGGCCGAGAAGCTCAAGGTGCTCAAGGCCATCACCCTGCCCAAGGACGTCAGCCAGGGCACCGTACGCGGGCAGTACCTGCCCGGCTGGGTCGGCGGCCAACGCGCCAAGGGCTACCTGGAAGAGGACGGCGTCCCGCCGACCTCGACCACCGAGACGTACGTGGCGGTGCGGCTGGGCATCCAGAACCGCCGCTGGGCCGAGGTGCCGTTCTACATCCGGGCCGGCAAGCGCCTGCCCCGGCGGGTGACCGAGGTCGCGGTGATGTTCAAGCGGGCACCGCACCTGCCGTTCACCCCCACCGACATGGAGATGCTCGGCAACAACCAGCTGGTCATCCGGGTCCAGCCGGACGAGGGCGTGGTGCTCAAGTTCGGGTCCAAGGTGCCCGGCACCACGATGGAGGTCCGCGACATCGCGATGGACTTCCAGTACGGCGAGGCGTTCACCGAGTCCAGCCCCGAGGCGTACGAGCGGCTCGTGCTGGACGTGCTGATCGGCGACCGGACGCTGTTCCCGGACGCCGCCGAGGTCGAGCAGAGCTGGGCCGTGGTGGACCCGCTGGAACACGCCTGGGAGGGCACCAAGCCCGAGCCCTACCGGGCCGGCGAGTGGGGTCCCCGCGCCGCCGACACGATGCTGGCCCGCGAAGGCCGGGCCTGGCGGCGGGCGTGACCGGGCACCACGAGCGAACCTGGAGGCTCCGTTGATCGGACTGTGGGACACCACCGGCAACGAGGTGGTCAAGGCACTCGCCGCCGAGCGGCGCAGCGCCGGTGGGGTGGCCAGCGGCATGGCGCTGACCCTGATCGTGGTGGTCGACGAGAAGCGGGTACGCGACGCGGAGGCGGCAGCCACCATCGCCGCCGCCGCGCACCCGTGCCGGCTGCTGGTGGTCGTACGCTCCGATCTGGAACGCGACCGCAGCCGGCTCGACGCGGAGATCGTCGTCGGCGGGCGGCTGGGCCCCTGCGAGGCGGTCGTCATGCGGATGTACGGCCGGCTGGCGTTGCACGCCGAGTCGGTGGTGATGCCGCTGCTGGTGCCGGACGTGCCGGTGGTGACCTGGTGGCACGGCGAGCCGCCGGCGGAGATCGCCACCGACTTCCTCGGTGTGGTCGCCGACCGGCGGATCACCGACTCGGCCCAGGCCGCCGACCCGATCGAGGCGCTGCGGCAACGTGCCCGCGACTACGCGCCCGGCGACACCGATCTCGCCTGGACCCGGATCACCCCGTGGCGGGCCGTGGTGGCGGGTGCCTTCGACACCACCGAGGCGCAGCTGGTCGACGCGGCGGTGGTCGCGCCGCCGAGCGACCCGACGGCTGCGCTGATGCGCGGCTGGTTGCGCAGCCGGTTGGGCATCAAGCCCCGCTGGGAGCGGACCAAGGAGTTCCCCCGGATGCGCGAGGTGCAGCTGCGCTGCGCCAACAGCGACGAGCTGACGCTGACCCGGGACGACAACGTGGCCATCTTCCGGCGTACCGGCCAGGAGGACCGCATCCTGCCGCTGGTCCGTCGGCCGCTCGGCGACGAGTTGGCCGAGGAGCTGCGCCGGCTCGGCCCCGACCAGGTGTACGCGGAGGCGCTGGGTGCCTTCGCCGGGCTGACCACCCTCGACCGTCGTCCCGGCCAGCGGGTGCACGTCTGGAAGGACCCGGCCACCGCCGAGCGGGCCGAGGCCGGTGTCACCGCGCACACGTCGACAAGCGCTCAACCCTGACCGATCCCACCCCGGGGTACGGCACGACACCGACCGCTGTGACGGTCGTGGAAGGACACCATGAGTGAGGCGAGTGTCGCCGTACACGCCGATGCCGATCTGCTGGCACAGGCGGTGGCGGCGCGGTTGGTGGTGAAGCTGCTCGACGCGCAGGCCGAGCGCGGGCAGGCGGCGGTGGTGCTCACCGGCGGTCGGATCGCCGCCGCCGTCTACCGGGCCGTTGGCGCTCTGCCAGCGAAGGATGCGGTGGACTGGTCCCGGGTCGACTTCTGGTGGGGTGACGAACGGTTCCTGCCCGCCGGTGACCCGGAGCGCAACGAGACCCAGGCCCGCGCGGCGCTGCTCGACGCGTTGCCGGTGGCGCCGGAGCGGATCCACCCGATGCCGCCCTCCGACGCCGGTCTCGACCCGGAGGAGGCCGCCGCACAGTACGCGGCCGAACTGGCCCGGGCCGCCCGGCCCGGCACCGCCGCGCTCCCCCACTTCGACGTGCTGATGCTCGGCGTCGGCGAGGACGGGCACGTCGCCTCGGTCTTCCCCGAGCACCCGGTGCACTACGAGAGCCGCCCGGTCAGCGCGGTACGGGGCAGCCCGAAGCCGCCACCGGTGCGGATCACCCTCACCCTGCCGACGATCAACACGGCCGAGGAGGTGTGGCTGGTCGCCGGTGGCGCGGACAAGGCGCACGCGGTGGGCATGGCCCTGGCCGGCGCCGGCCCGGTGCAGATCCCCGCAGCCGGTGTGCAGGGCACCAGCCGCACCCTGTGGCTGCTGGACCGCGCCGCCGCAGCCACCGTCCCCGCCCGCTTCCGCAGCCTGCGGTGAAAGGAAGGGCCCCTTATTAACGCCTCGCGTAGTAAAGGGGCCCCCTCCTAACATCGCCTGGCGGAACGGTGACGCGCAGGCGGAGCGACGCTCAGGCGGGGCTCAGCGGCCGCCACGCCGGTTGCGCAGGGCGGCGAGAGCCTCGGCGAGGATCGCCTCCCCCTCGGCGTCGGTACGCCGCTCCTTCACGTACGCCAGGTGGGTCTTGTAGGGCTCGGCGCGGACCCGGCCGGGCGGGTCCTGGGCGTCGGGGCCGGCCGGCAGCCCGCAGCGGGGGCAGTCCCACAGCTCCGGGGCCGCCGCGTCGGCGGCGATACGGATGTCGGTGCGGTGCCCGTTGCGGCACCAGAAGCTGACCGACCGGCACGGCACCGGCCGGTGGCGTTCGGGGTGGCGTGGCGGCGCTGACCCGACTCGGGCGCCCCGGATGACGTTGCCGTTCGACACGGCGCTCGCTCCTGTCGTCGGAGGGGACCGCCATCCAGTGGTGGACGGCGGGCGACGCGGTGCAGCGGGTGAAACGGACTGCGCGCGGCCCGTCGATGACGGACCGCGCGCAGATTGTACGACTGGCGGCGCCTGATCAGACGCCCACCTGCAACCGGAGCCAGAGGCCGAGCCCGACGATGCAGGCGAACCAGACGATGCCCACCAGCACGGTGTAGCGGTCGAGGTTCTTCTCAGCCACTGACGACCCGGCCAGGCTGGAGCTGACGCCACCGCCGAACATGCTGGACATCCCACCACCCTTACCGCGGTGCAGCAGAATAAGCAGGACGAGCATGAAGCTCGTGATGACCAGCAACACGATCAACGTGTAGGCGAACCAGATCGGCATGGCGGGGGTCAGTCCTCTCGTTACGATCCTCGCCCGGGCAGTTCGGGCACGGCGGCACCGACCGGCGGACGGGCGGAGTCAAGGATAGCGAGCGATCAGCCGGTGATGTGCTCCGGGAACCGGCAGATCTTCGCGAACTCCTCGGCGTCGAGGCTGGCACCGCCCACCAGAGCGCCGTCCACGTCCGGCTGCGCCATGATCGACGCCACGTTCGAGGACTTCACCGAGCCGCCGTAGAGGACCCGTACCTGGTCCGCGGTGCCCTGGTCGAAGGTCTCGGCGAGCCGGGTACGCAGCGCGCCGCACACCTCCTGGGCGTCCTCGGGGGTGGCGGTCTTGCCGGTGCCGATCGCCCAGACCGGCTCGTAGGCCACCACGACCTTGGTCACCTGCTCGGCGGAGAGCCCCTTGAGCGCCGCGTCGAGCTGCGCGGTGCAGTGCGCGACCTGCCCGCCCTGCTCCCGGACGTCGAGCCCCTCCCCCACGCAGAGGATCGGGGTGAGCCCGTTGGCCAGCGCGGCCTGCACCTTGGCACCCACCAGCGCGTCGTCCTCGCGGTGGTACTCCCGCCGCTCGGAGTGCCCGACCACCACGTACGTGCAGCCGAGCTTGGCCAGCATCGACCCGGCGACCTCGCCGGTGTAGGCGCCCGAGGCGTGCGCGGAGAGGTCCTGCGCCCCGTAGCCGATCAGCAGCTTGTCGCCCTCCACGACGGTCTGCACCGTCCGCAGGTCGGTGAACGGCGGCAGGACCACCGTCTCCACCTCGGTGAGCTGCTTCTCGGTGAGGCTGGCCGCCAGCTTCTGCACCAGCAGGTTGGCCTCGAGGTGGTTGAGGTTCATCTTCCAGTTGCCGGCCATCAGGGGCCGGCGGGGAGCGCTCGCCATCAGTTCTCCAGGGCCGCGATGCCGGGGAGGGTCTTGCCCTCCAGGTACTCCAGGGAGGCGCCGCCGCCGGTGGAGATGTGTCCGAAGGACTTCTCGTCCAGGCCCAGGGCCCGCACCGCGGCGGCCGAGTCACCGCCACCGACGACGCTGAAGGCGTCGGACTCGGCGATCGCCTCGGCGACACCCCGGGTGCCGTTGGCGAACGCCGCCATCTCGAACACGCCCATCGGGCCGTTCCAGAAGATCGTCCGCGCGTTGGCCGTGCCGTCGGCCGACGAGCCGCGCAGCGCGGCGGCGAAGCCAGCCACCGTCTCCGGCCCGATGTCCAGGCCGACCCGGTGGCTGGGGATGCCGTTGGCCGGGACCACGTCGTGCGCGGCGTCCGGGGCGAAGGCGTCCGCGGCCACCACGTCGACCGGGAGCATGATCTTGCCCTCGGAGCGCTCCAGCAGGTTGCGGCAGGTCTCGACCATGTCCTTCTCCAGCAGCGAGGTGCCCACCTCGTGGCCCTGCGCCTTGAGGAAGGTGAAGCACATGCCGCCGCCGATGAGCAGCCGGTCGACCGTGGGCAGCAGCGCCTCGATCACCGCGAGCTTGTCGGAGACCTTGGAACCACCGAGCACCACGACGTACGGCCGCTCCGGGTTGCCGGTGAGCGTGGAGAGCACCTCCACCTCGCGCAGCACCAGGCGACCGGCGACGTGCGGCAGCCGCGCCGGCACGTCGTAGACGCTTGCGTGCTTGCGGTGCACCGCACCGAAGGCGTCGTCGACGTACGCGTCACCGAACGCGGCGAGCTGGTCGGCGAACGCACCCCGCTCGGCGTCGTCCTTGCTGGTCTCCCCCTTGTTGAACCGGAGGTTCTCCAGCAGCGCGACCTCGCCGTCGGCAAGCGCCGACACGGTCGCCTGAGCGGACTCGCCGATGGTGTCGGTGGCGAAGTGCACCGGGGCGCCGAGCAGCTCACCCAGCCGCCCGGCAACCGGACTGAGGCTGAACTGCGGGTCCGGGCTGCCCTTCGGGCGGCCCAGGTGCGAGCAGACGACCACCTTGGCGCCGGCCTCGGTGAGCGCACCCAGGGTCGGCAGGACGGCCCGGATGCGGCCGTCGTCGGTGATGGCACCGGTCTGCTTGTCGAGCGGGACGTTCAGGTCGGCGCGCACCAGCACGCGCCGACCCGACACCCCCTCGGCGAGCAGATCGTCGAGGGTACGGATGCTCACGGAGCTAGCCTCCCGTTCGTGAGCTGCTCGCTCACAGCGACTGACCGACCAGCTTGACGAGGTCGACGAGGCGGTTGGAGTAGCCCCACTCGTTGTCGTACCAGCCGACGACCTTGACCTGGTTGCCGATGACCTTGGTCAGCGGCGCGTCGAAGATGCACGACGCCGGGTCGGTGACGATGTCGGCGGAGACGATCGGGTCCTCGTTGTAGGTGAGGATGCCCCGCAGCGGGCCCTCGGCGGCGGCCTTGAGCGCGGCGTTGACCTCGTCCACCGTGGTCTCCCGGCCGACGGTGACGGTGAGGTCGGTGGCCGAGCCGGTGGGGATCGGCACCCGCAGCGCGTACCCGTCGAGCTTGCCCTTGAGGTCCGGCAGCACCAGGCCGATGGCCTTGGCCGCACCGGTCGAGGTCGGCACGATGTTCAGCGCGGCGGCGCGGGCCCGACGCAGGTCGGAGTGCGGCGCGTCCTGCAGGTTCTGGTCCTGGGTGTACGCGTGGATGGTGGTCATCAGACCCTGCTGGATGCCGAACGTGTCGTGCAGCACCTTCGCCATCGGCGCGAGGCAGTTGGTGGTGCAGGAGGCGTTCGAGATGATGTTGTGCTTGGCCGGGTCGTACGAGCCCTCGTTGACGCCCATCACAACGGTGACGTCTTCGTTCTTGGCCGGCGCCGAGATGATGACCTTCTTGGCCCCGCCGTCGAGGTGCGCCTTGGCCTTGTTGGCGTCGGTGAAGAAGCCGGTGGACTCGATGACCACGTCGACGTTCAGGTCGCCCCACGGCAGGGCGGCCGGGTCACGCTCGGCGTACGCCTTGATGGTCTTGCCACCGACGGTGATCTCGTCGGCGGTCGCCTTCACCTCGTGCGGGAGGCGGCCCAGGATGCTGTCGTACTTGACAAGGTGGGCCAGCGTGGCGTTGTCGGTGAGGTCGTTGACGGCAACGACCTCCACGTCAGCGCCGGACGCCAGCACTGCCCGGAAGAAGTTACGGCCGATTCGGCCGAAGCCGTTGATGCCAACCCGGATGGTCACAGGTCCCATCTCCTCGCGTTCTGGTCCGCCGGCGTGGAGACCTTCGGCCGGCGAAGTGATGTGCGCCGACCGTTGGAGCCGGCCGTTGACGATTCATCTCGGCCACCCCGCCGCGGTCCGAGGGACCTGACCGCCCGAGGCGGTGGGTACGGCGGGTGCGCCGGTTCCGGCCCCCTTGCCGTACGCAAGCGACCCTATCCGAGCGCGTCGAGCCGCGCTGCGTCGGGTGGTTGCCCACCCACGCCACACGGGACGTCACACCGCGCCGACAGGGCGCGCCGGCGAAACACCGGCCCGCCCACGCCGGACGACCCCACCGTCCTATCAGACCACGAGCATGTCGGGCGTGACGGCCGCTTCGGTATCCGGGATGCCCAGGTCGCGTGCCCGTTTGTCGGCCAGCGCCAGCAACCGGCGGATCCGGCCGGCGATGGCGTCCTTGGTCAACGGCGGGTCTGCCAACGCGCCCAACTCCTCCAGGGACGCCTGCCGGTGCTCCAGCCGCAACCGACCCGCCGAGGTCAGGTGCTCCGGCGCGTCGTCGGCGAGAATCTCCAGCGCCCGGGTGACCCGGGCCGCCGCGGCCACCGCCGCCCGCGCCGAACGACGCAGGTTGGCGTCGTCGAAGTTGGCCAGCCGGTTGGCCGTGGCGCGTACCTCCCGGCGGACCCGACGTTCCTCCCAGGCCAGCACGCTGGCGTGGGCGCCTATGCGGGTGAGCAGCGCGGCGATGGCGTCGCCGTCCTTGACCACCACCCGGTCCACCCCGCGCACCTCACGGTTCTTGGCGGTGATGCCGATGCGGCGGGCCGCCCCGACCAGGGCCAGAGCCGACTCCGGCCCCGGGCAGGTGATCTCCAGGGCGCTGGAGCGGCCCGGCTCGGTCAGCGAGCCGTGCGCCATGAACGCGCCCCGCCAGGCGGAGACCGCGCAGCAGACGTTGGCGGCGACCACGTGCGGTGGCAGTCCCCGCACCGGTCGACCCCGCACGTCCAGCAGACCGGTCTGCCGGGCCAGCGCCTCGCCGTCCTTGACCACCCGGACGATGAAGTGGCTGCCCTTGCGCAACCCGCCGGAGGCCAACACGTGAATCTCACTCGGGTAGCCGTAGACCTCGGCGATCTCCCGGCGCAGCCGACGGGCCACCGCGCCGGTGTCCAGTTCCGCCTCCACCACCACCCGCCCGGAGACGATGTGCAGCCCACCGGCGAACCGCAGCAGCGCGGCCATCTCCGCCCGCCGGCAGCAGGGCTTGGGCACGTCGACCCGACTCAGCTCGTCCTTGACCGCAGCCGTCATCGCCATTGTGCGTCCCCTCACGGACCGGTTCCGGCGTGTCGCCGGAGATTACGTACGTGTCTAACGATCGGCGCCCAGTACGGGCACCAGCGCGGCGGCCAAGGCGGCCGGATCATGGCGGGGAGTGCCGTCGTCGACCGCTACCGGGGCGAGGACGAGTCGGGCTCCCAGCGATTCTGCCGCACGATCGACCGGGGCGGGATCACCGACCGCCTTGGAATCGGCGATCACGTAGTCGACCGTCAGCTCCGGCAGATACCACCGCAGCGCGGCGAGGTGGTCGGCGACGGACAGACCGAGCGTCTCCTGCTCGGCGGCGAGGTTGAGGGTGACCAGCCGACGAGCGGAACTGGCCAGGATCGCCGCGGCCAGCTGCGGTACCAGCAGGTGCGGCAGGACGCTTGTGTACCAGCTGCCCGGCCCGAATATCAACCAGTCGGCCGCACCGATCGCCGTGACCGCCTCCGGACAGGCCTCGGGGGCCTGCGGGGTGATCCGCAGCGACTCCACCCGACCGGTACTGACCGCGACCTGGTGCTGGCCGCGTACGGTGCGGACCTCATCGGGTCGATCCGGGTCCGTGCCACGCACCTGCGCCTCGATGTCGACCGGCTCGCAGGACATCGGCAGCACCCGACCGACCGCACCCAGCATCGCCGCGGCGTGTTCCAGCGCGGCCACCGGATCGCCCAGCAACTCCATCAGGCCGGAGATCACCAGATTGCCCACCGCGTGTCCGGCGAGCGCGTCAGGTCCGCCACCGGCAGTGGTCACCGCGGCGAAGCGGTGCTGGAACAGCCCGGCGCTGCGTCGGGTGGCCGGGTGGTCACCGGCCAGCGCGACCAACGCCTGCCGCAGGTCGCCCGGGGGCAGCCCACCCCGCTCGGCGCGCAGCCGCCCACTGGAACCGCCGTCGTCACCGACGGTCACCACCGCGGTGATGTCCAGATCCAGTTCGGGTGCGCAACGGCGTAACGCCCGCAGCGCGGCGGACAGGCCGTGCCCGCCGCCGAAGCTCACCACCCGGATCGTCATTCCCGCCCCAGATCCCGGTGCTGCGCGTTGGCGGCCAGGCCGGCACGCCGCAACCGGGCGGCCAACTCCTCGGCGATGGCCACGCTGCGGTGCTTGCCGCCGGTGCAACCCACCGCGACGGTCAGGTACCGCTTGCCCTCCCGCTCGAAGCCCGCGGTGGTGGCGCCCACGAGATCGGCGTACGCCGAGACGAAGGTGTCCGCACCCTCCTGCCCCAGCACGTACGCGCTGACCGCCTCCTCGCGGCCGGTGTGCTCCCGCAATTCCGGCACCCAGTACGGGTTGGGCAGGAAGCGGGCATCGAGCACGAAATCGGCATCCGGCGGCAGGCCGTACTTGAAGCCGAAGGAGATCACCGTGACCCGCAGCTTGCGGGCGTCCTCCCCACCGAACAGCTCCTCGATGCGCCGACGCAGCTGGTTGACGTTGAGGTGGCTGGTGTCGATGATCACGTCGGCCTGGTCGCGGGCCTCCTCCAGCAGGCCCCGCTCGACCGCAATGCCGTCGGCGAGCCGCCCGTCACCCTGCAACGGGTGGGAACGACGCACGCTCTCGAAACGGCGGATCAACACCTCGTCGTCGGCGTCGACGAAGACCACCCGGGGCGCGTACCCGCGCTCCTTGAGCTCCCGGATCGCCTCGGCCAGGTCCGTGGAAAAGGCCCGGGACCGCACGTCCAACACCATCGCCGTACGCCGGGCCGCCCCGCCCGCCTTCACCGCCAGCTCGGCCATGTCCAGCAGCAACGCCTGCGGCAGGTTGTCCACGACGTAGAAGCCGACGTTCTCCAGGGCTCGGGCGACGGTGCTGCGCCCACCACCGGACAGACCGGTGACCACGACAAGCGTGGTGTCCGTCTCCGCCGCCCCGGTGACGCCGACGTGATGACCGTTCGTGTGCGCCTCGCCCACCCATCAACCCCCAAGCTGTGGCGCTCCGGTCAGGCCGACCGGGCATGGTCAAAGCGACTCTAGTGCGGCCTGCCGGACCGTTGCCACCGACGCCCCGGGGCTCCCCCGCCAGCCCGATAACGCCGGTCAACCCGGCTGTCGACCACCTGCCCACCTGCCATGACGGCGGACTGCCCGCCGGTCTTGTCGGTTGGCTGCTCGGCCTTGTCGGCTGACTGACGGCGCGCGGCCGGCGACGGCGCTATTCTCCGGCCATGGGCAGACACGGAGCGCGACTGCGCTGGGTGGTGGCCCTCGTCTCGGTCACCGTCGCGGTACTGGCCACGATCGACCACGTGCGGCAACGCGAACGTGAGCACAACGCCGGCCCCGACGCGGTCACCGTCACCGTCGAGGCGATGCTGCCGCAGCCGGACCAGGTGGCCGACCTGGTCAGCGCGTACGGCTGGCGCAACGGCTCCGCCCCGGTCGGGGACCCCGACAACCAGTCCGTGCTGCTGCGGTTGCGGTGGTCCGGCCCGGGCCAGCCCGGCACCTATCAGGTGATCCTGCTGGACAACCGGCTCGACCCGCCCCGGGTGGTGCCCCCGAGCGGTGGCTGGGACGCCGCCGGCAGCACCGGGTTCAACTGGGCCGAATCGTACGAGACACTTGCCGCCCGGTACGACTTCCTCGCCGGTGCCGTCTCCCGTCCGGAGTCGAGCGACTCGCTGCGTACCCCGGACAACCTCGGCGCGGTCAGCACCCGTGCGGCCGCCGAGGGCGACCTGGTGGCCCTGTTCCGGATGGGCCCCGCCGCCACCCCCCTCACCGACCCCGCCGACCTGCTGGTCGCCGTCTGCTACGTCGACCCCACCGGCACCCCCCGCTGGGCCAAACCCGTCCCCGTGCCTTCCTGAGCCGGTCAGCAGCGGTGGAGAGCCTTGCGGCGATTCGCGACGACCAGTGCGCTACCGGCGGGCGGCAGCAGTCCGCTGCCGTGCCGACTCGTACAGCACGACGGTCGCGGCGGTCGCCGCGTTCAGTGAGCTGGCTGCCCCGGACATCGGGATCCGGACAACCTGGTCGCAGGCCTCACGCCAGCCGGAGCTGAGACCGGTGGTCTCATTGCCGATCACGATCAGCGTTGGTTGCCTGAAGTCGTAATCGGCGACATCCAGCGCGCCCAGCTCATCGGTTCCCACGACGCTCATGCCGATGCCGCCCGCACGGACGTCGACGCCCCAGGACAGCACGGCCTGACGGGCGGGCACCCGAACCACTGGCAGAGCGAACAGCGAGCCGGTGCTCGCCCGGACTGCCTTCGGGTCGTACACGTCGGCGGCGTGGCCGGTGATGATGACGCCGGAGGCGCCGAATGCGTCTGCGGACCGGACGAGGGTCCCGATGTTGCCGGGACTGGTCGGCCGATCGAACACGACCGTGAGCATGGTCGGTCCGGTCGGGATACGGCGCAGGTCGTCCTCCGGCAGCGCGACCACGGCCAGCAACTCTGGCACGTCGTCCGCCTTACCTCCCAGCTCGTGCATCAGTTCACGGGAGACGGCGATCTTCTCGGCCCGGACCGTTTCCAGCAGGTCGCGTGCCCAGCCGGACAGCGCAACGCCTGTGTTGTACAGCAGCTCTCGGATCTGCCAACCGTGTTCGACGGCCATGACAATCGGACGCACGCCCTGCACGAGGAATTCGCCGCGACGTTGCCGTTTGGTCCGATTGTGCAGGAGGGCCTCCCACTGCTGGAATCGCGCGTTGCGACCACTCACCCGCAGAACCACCCTTGTCCCCGCCTCCGTCGTACATCACCCATGCCACGCCTGGCACGCCTACCCGGCATTGTCGTCGGTACCTACCCCGTCCCGATCGGGGGTGTCCTGTCCAAGACCCCGACGGATCGCGATCTCCACGGGTGAGTAGGCGCCGTCGGCCCGCTCCAATTCGTACGGCGCGGCCGGCATCAGCGGCGGCTGGGCCATGAAGCGCGGCCGTGTCCCGTGGTGCGGTTGCGCCGCGTGCACCAGGAACGGATGGCACAGAAAGACGTCGCCCGGGGACCCGGTGGCGAGGGCGAGTGGCCGGTGGCTGGATGCCGCCACCAGGTCGGGCGCAAGTTCCAGCCCGCTCGCCCCGTTCTCCCCGTACTTCTCCAGCACCCTCGGCACGTCGAGGTGTGAGCCGACCCGGATCCGGGTCGGGGCGTCCTCCTCACCGACCTCGCTGAACAGAAACAGCATCAGCAGCGCCCGGCCACGGGAAAGCACATTCGTGAAGTACCAGCTCTCGCCCTCCGGCAGATAGCTGCCCTCGATGTGCCAGCCCGCGTCGTTCGGCTCCTCTTCGTGCGGGAAGCGCAGCGGGAACGTGCCCAGCGAGTAGCGCGGCTCCCAGCGTCCCGCGCCGACCAGCAGGTCGTACGCGTGATGGAGGAACGGGGAATTGGGTGCGGCGGCGAACGGCCCCTGCGCCATGCCCTCCACCCAGTGCACGGGCTGTCTCCACGTCGCTGGGTCGTCCGGGTCGCAGCCCGTCTCTCGCCACAGCAGCCGCGCGCAGTCCGCAGCCACCCGCGGCGCGACGGCACCTGCCAACTTGACGAAGCCGTCGCGAAGAAAGCGGGACACCAGTGTTGTGTCATCCATGGCCTCATCATGCGGCGACATCGATTCCGCTCACCCGACACTTTCCGCGCGGCTTCTGTCGGGTGTGTTGCCGCAGCGCTGCCGCACGATCGGATCGGAGGAACGACGATCAGCCGCGACCGGTACGCCGTCGATCACCCCAGCTCAGGTTCCGCCTACCTGTCGAAGGAAGCGAACACATGGACACTCGCATCGTCGACCATCCCGCGTTCCGGCTCGTGGGGCACGCTGCTCGCGTTCCGCTGATCCACCGAGGCATCAACCCGTACATCCAGCAGCACATCGCCGCGCTGCCGGCCGAGGAGCACCTGCGCTTGAAGGCACTCGGCAACGCTGAGCCGAGCGGCCTGCTCGCGGTCAGCGACGACCTCGACGCCGACTACGGCGAGGGCAGCGAGCTGACCTACCTGCATGGGGTCGCCGTGTCCCCCAGCACGCCGATCCCGGGCGGCCTCGACATCATCGAGGTCCCGGCCGGCACATGGGTGGTCATCCGTACGGCGGGGCCGCATCCGCAGACCCTTCAGAATGCCTGGGCCATGGCCGCAGCCGAATGGTTTCCCTTCAATCCGTGGCGGCTGCGGCGAGGCCCGGAGATCGTCGCGGTGCCCGATCCGGCGAACGATTTCAGCACCGCGACCTGCGATCTCTGGCTGCCCATCGAACCGGCGTAGCGGCCCGGCGAGCGGCTGCTCATAGAATCCTCGGATGGCCTCTCCCGCCGACGTGAGTACCAGTGACCTGAGCATCGCTGAGGTGACCAGCGGCGACGCGCCCGCCGGTGAGAAGGTGACTGCGGCGCTGGAGGTGCTACGGCGGGTCTTCGGGTACGACGCCTTCCGGGGTTTCCAGCGCGAGGTCATCGACCACGTGGTCGACGGCGGGGACGCGCTGGTACTGATGCCGACCGGGGGCGGCAAGTCGCTGTGCTACCAGATCCCGGCGCTGGTCCGCGACGGCGTCGCGGTGGTTATCTCGCCGCTGATCGCGTTGATGCAGGACCAGGTGGACGCGTTGACCGCGGTCGGCGTGAAGGCCGGTTTCCTCAACTCCACCCTCGATCTGGACACCCGTCGGCTGGTCGAGGCGGAGTTCGTGGCCGGGGAGATCGACCTGCTCTATCTGGCCCCGGAAGCGCTGGCCAGCCGGGCCACGCTGAGCCTGCTGGACCGGGGGCGGATCAGCCTGTTCGCCATCGACGAGGCGCACTGCGTGTCGCAGTGGGGGCATGACTTCCGCCCCGACTATCTCAACCTGTCGATGCTGCACGAGCGGTGGCCTGGGGTGCCGCGCATCGCGCTGACCGCCACCGCGACCAGCGCCACCCGGTCGGAGATCGCCACCCGGCTCAACCTGACCGAGGCCCGGCACTTCGTGGCCAGCTTCGACCGGCCCAACATCCAGTACCGGATCGTGCCGAAGCGGGAGCCGCGCAAGCAACTGCTGGCTCTGCTGCGCGACGAGCATCCGGGGGATGCCGGGATCGTCTACTGCCTGTCCCGCGCCTCGGTGGAGAAGACCGCCGAGTTCCTGGTCGCCAACGGCATCGACGCGCTGCCGTACCACGCCGGTCTGGACGCGGCGACGCGCGCGGCCAACCAGCAGCGGTTCCTGCGGGCCGACGGGGTGGTGATGGTGGCGACCATCGCCTTCGGGATGGGCATCGACAAGCCGGACGTCCGCTTCGTCGCCCACCTCGACCTGCCCAAGTCGGTCGAGGGCTACTACCAGGAGACCGGGCGCGCGGGCCGCGACGGGCTACCGTCGACCGCCTGGCTGGCGTACGGACTGCAGGACGTCGTGCAGCAGCGCAAGATGATCGACACGTCCGAGGGCGACCTGGCGCACCGACGGAACCTCGCCACCCACCTGGACGCGATGCTGGCGCTCTGCGAGACGGTCCGCTGCCGTCGGGTGCAGTTGCTGGAGTACTTCGGCGAGCCGGCCACCGGGAACTGCGGCAACTGCGACACCTGCCTGGAGCCGCCGGAGTCGTGGGACGGCACGGTGCCCGCGCAGAAGCTGCTCTCCACGGTGTTCCGGCTCGATCGGGAACGCAACCAGCGCTTCGGTGCCGGGCACTGCATCGACATCCTGCTGGGCCGCAGCAACGACAAGATCACTCAACATCGGCACGACTCGCTCACCGTGTTCGGCATCGGCGGTGAACTCAGCGAGGCCGAGTGGCGTGGCGTGGTGCGGCAACTGCTGGCCGAGGGGCTGCTGGCCGTCGAGGGCGACTACGGCACCCTGGCGCTCACCGACGCCAGCGCCGAGGTGCTGGGCCGGCGGCGTACCGTGATGCTGCGCCGCGAGGCGGCCCGCCCCGCGCGTGCGGCGCGCACCGCCAAGCCGCGGGGTGCGGCCACCATGGTCGCCGAACTGACCCCCGAGGCGACCGGCACCTTCGAACGGCTGCGCGCCTGGCGGGGAGCGACCGCCAAGGACCAGGGCGTGCCCGCGTACGTCATCTTCCACGACGCGACGCTGCGCCAGATCGCCGCCGACGCCCCGTCCTCGCTGGCCGAGCTGTCCCGGATCAGCGGCGTCGGCGAGAACAAGCTCGCCAAGTACGGCGAGCAGATCCTCGAAGTGCTCTCCGGGGCCGACTGAGGGCAGTACCGAACACCGCTGTGTCACAGGCACGGCGGTCAGTCGGTGGACGGTTCCTTGTCGCCGTTGAGGGCGGACAGGATCGCCTGGGCGGTGCGGGGGCCGACGCCGGGAACCTCGGTGATCTCCTCGACGGTGGCCGCCGAGAGGCGCTTGAGCGAGCCGAAGTGCCGCAGCAGGGCCTTGCGGCGTACATCGCCCAGGCCGGGGATGTCGTCCAGGGCGGAGGCGGTCATCCGCTTGGAGCGACGCTGCCGGTGGAAGGTGATGGCGAAGCGGTGCGCCTCGTCGCGTACCCGTTGCAGCAGGTAGAGCCCTTCCGAGGTGCGCGGCAGGATGACCGGGAAGTCGTCGTCGGGCAGCCACACCTCCTCCAGCCGCTTGGCCAGACCGCACAGCGCCACGTCGTCGATGCCCAATTCGGCGAGGGCCTGCGCGGCGGCGGCGACCTGCGGCGCACCGCCGTCGACCACCACCAACTGCGGCGGGTACGCGAACTTGCGCGGTCGCCCGGTGGTCGGGTCGACGCCGGGGCGGTCCGGATCCACGGCGGTCTCCTCGCCGATCTCGCCGGTCTCGGCGCGCACGTCGAGGTAGCGGGCGAAGCGGCGGCGCAGCACCTCGGACATCGCCGACAGGTCGTCGGTGGCGCCCCGGACGATGAAGCGGCGGTACTCGCTCTTGCGGGGCAGGCCGTCCTCGAAGACGACCATGCTGGCCACCACGTCGCTGCCCTGGATCTGGGAGACGTCGAAGCACTCGATGCGCAGCGGCGCGGTCCGCATGCCGAGCGCCTCGCTGATCTCGTCGAGGGCCTTGCTGCGGGTGGTCAGGTCGCCGGCCCGCTTGAGCTTGTGCCGGGCGAGGGCGTCCTTGGCGTTGCGCTCCACCGTCTCCAGCAGGGCCCGCTTGTCGCCGCGCTGCGGCACCCGCAGGCTGACCCGGCTGCCCCGGTGGGTGGCCAGCCAGTCGGCCAGCGCCTCGGCGTCGGCGGGCAGCTCCGGCACCAGCAGTTCGCGCGGCACGTCGGCCTCGCCGCGCTCACCGCCGTAGACCTGCGTGCAGAAGTGGTGCACCAGGTCGCCGGTGGTGAGGTCCTCGGTCTTCTCCACCACCCAGCCGCGCTGGCCCCGCACCCGGCCGCCCCGGACGTGGAAGACCTGCACCGCGGCTTCCAGTGGGTCGTCGGCGAAGGCGACCACGTCGGCGTCGGTGCCGTCGCCGAGCACGACTGTCTGCTTCTCCATCGCCCGGCGCAGCGCGGCGACGTCGTCGCGCAGCCGTGCCGCCCGCTCGAACTCCAACTCGGCGCTGGCCTGGGCCATCTCGCGTTCCAGCCGGCGCACCATGCTGTCGGTGCGCCCGGCCATGAAGTCGCAGAACCCGTCGACGATCTCGCGGTGCTGCTCGGCGGTGACGCTGCCGACGCAGGGCGCGGAGCACTTGTCGATGTAGCCCAGCAGGCAGGGCCGACCGACCTGGCCGGCGCGCTTGAACACCCCGGCGGAGCAGGTCCGCGCCGGGAAGACCCGCAGCAGCAGGTCGAGCGTCTCGCGGATCGCCCAGGCATGGGAGTACGGCCCGAAGTAGCGCACCCCCTTGCGCTTGGCCCCGCGCATGACCTGCAACCGCGGATATTCCTCGTCAAGGGTGACCGCGAGGTAGGGGTACGACTTGTCGTCGCGGTAGCGGACGTTGAACCTCGGGTCGTACTGCTTGATCCAGGTGTATTCGAGCTGGAGCGCCTCGACCTCGGTGCCGACGGTGACCCAGTCGACCGCCTCGGCGGTGGTGACCATCTGCCGGGTGCGGTCGTGCAGCCCCAGCAGGTCGGCGAAGTAGGAGTTGAGGCGGCTGCGCAGGTTCTTCGCCTTGCCGACGTAGATCACCCGGCCGGTGCCGTCGCGGAACCGGTAGACCCCCGGGGACTCCGGGATGGTGCCGGGGGCGGGACGGTAGGTCGACGGATCAGCCACGCTCCGAGCCTATCCGCCGCCCCCGACAGCCCGAATCGTCCCTGGTCGACGCCTTCCCGCCCGACTGTGTCGACAGCGCCGACCATCCGGATTGACGTCTTCCAATATCGACCGGTGCGGCCTACCATCCAGTAACCGAAAGTTCTTCATGTAATGATCCCGCCCGATGGCCCCCCGTCCACAGAGGATCGCCATGTCTGCTCGTACCGCCACCCGCCGGCTGTTCGCCGGTGCGACCGGCGCCATCGCCGTCGCCGCCCTGCTGGTCGCCGTCCCGCCCAGCGCCACCGCCACCACCACCGCAGCCGCGCCCGCGAACAACACCCTCGCGGTGAACGTCGCCAGCGCCTTCGCCGGCAACGACTACTGCCTCGGCGAGTGCTCGGAGATCCTGCCGCCCGGCCAGAACGGCAACGCCACCCTTGTCGAGATCCTCGGCAACCAGGCCTTCGGCACCCTGCCCCGCCACTCCGCCGACCAACTCGACAAGTACGCCAACCTCGTCTACGGCTACGCCGGGCTGCGCGAGGAGCAGATCGGCAACTTCTTCCACGACGCCGCCTTCGGTGTCGCCCCCAACCAGGTCGAACGCGACTACTCCCCGCGCTCCGACGTGCGCATCGTGCGGGACAAGGCCACCGGCGTACCGCACATCACCGGCACCACCCGGGCCGGCACCATGTACGGCGCGGGCTACGCCGGCGCCGAGGACCGACTGTTCACCATGGACCTGCTGCGCCACGTCGGCCGGGGCACGCTGACCTCCTTCGCCGGCGGCGCCCCCGGCAACCGCGCCCTGGAACAGAGCGTCTGGCGCACCTCCCCCTACACCGAGGCCGACCTGGCCGCCCAGGTCGAGGCGCTGCGGCGCAAGGGCGGGGCGCGCGGCGAGCAGCTCTACGCCGACGTGCAGGAGTACATCGCCGGCATCAACGCGTACATCCGCACCTGCATGTCGGGTCGCAACTGCCCCGGCGAGTACGTGCTGACCGGTCACATGGATGCGATCACCAACGCCGGTGGACCCAAGCCGTTCACCATGACCGACCTGATCGCCATCGCCGGGGTGGTCGGCGGCCTGTTCGGCGGCGGTGGCGGCAACGAGATGCAGTCCGCGCTGGTCCGCATCGCCGCCCGCGCCAAGTACGGACCGGTCGAGGGCGACCGGGTGTGGAACGGCTTCCGGGGCCAGAACGACCCGGAGACCGTGCTGACCCTGCACGACGGGCAGAGCTTCCCGTACGGTGACGCCTCCCCCGACGCCCCCAGCGTGGTGCTGCCCGACGCGGGTTCCGCCCGGGTCGAGCCGGTCGTCACCGACCCCACCGGCTCCGCCACCACCGCCGGCACCAACAGCTCCTCGGAGCTGGCCGCCGCGCTGTCCGGGCTGACCATCACCCCGGCCAACCGGGGCATGTCCAACGCGGCGGTGATCTCCGCCGAGCACTCCGCGACCGGCCACCCGATCGCCGTGTTCGGACCGCAGACCGGCTACTTCTCCCCGCAACTGCTGATGGTCCAGGAGCTGCAGGGCCCCGGCATCAGCGCCCGGGGCGCCGCCTTCGCCGGACTCAACCTGTACGTGCTGCTCGGCCGGGGCCAGGACTACGCCTGGAGCGCCACCTCCGCCGTCCACGACATCACCGACACGTACGCGGTGCCGCTGTGCGTACCCGGTGGCGGCACGCCCAGCCTGGCCAGCAACCACTACCTGTTCCGCGGCCAGTGCCTGGCGATGGAGGAACTGTCGCACGTCAACAGGTGGAACCCGACAGTCGCCGACAGCACCCCGGCCGGGTCGTACAAGCTGGTCGCCTGGCGTACGAAGCTGGGCCTGGTGGCCTGGCGCGGCACCGTCGGCGGCGTCCCGCACGCCTTCACCCAACTGCGCTCCACCTACGGGCGGGAGGCCGACTCGGCGATCGGTTTCCAGATGTTCAACGACCCGACCCAGATGGGCACCGCCTCGGCGTTCCTGGAGTCGGCCCACAACGTCGAGTACGCCTTCAACTGGTTCTACGTCAACTCGACCCAGTCGGCGTACTTCAACTCCGGGCTCAACCCGGTGCGGCCCGCCGGCAGCAACCCGAACCTGCCGATGCGCGCCGATCGGGCCTACGAGTGGCAGGACTTCGACCCGGACACCCGCACCGCCCGGTACGCGCCACGGTCGGCCCACCCCCAGTCGATCGACCAGGACTACTACATCAGCTGGAACAACAAGCAGGCCAAGGACTTCGGGGCGGCCGACGGCAACTTCAGCTTCGGCGCCGTACACCGGGGTGACCTGCTGGACAAGCCGGTGAAGGCGGCCATCACGGCGGGGCGCAAGTTCGACCGGGCCTCGCTCACCGAGTTGGTGCAGCGGGCCGGGCTGACCGACCTGCGCGGCGCGGAGGTGCTCGACGAGCTGATCCGGGTGCTGGAGAGCCAGCCGGTCACCGACACCGCCCTCACGGCCGAGATCAACCGGTTGAAGGCGTGGCGTCAGGCCGGGGCGCTGCGGGTGGAGACCGCCAAGGGCAGCAAGGTGTACCAGCACGCCGAGGCGATCCGTACCTTCGACGCCTGGTGGCCGCTGCTGGTCCGGGGGATGTTCCGGGACCCGCTCGGCCCCGACCTCTACCAGTCGCTGATCAACACCCTGCAGGTCAACGAGTCACCGTCGGGCCTGCAACAGGGTGACGTGTCGAACCTGCCGTCCTCGGCCAACGGGGCACAGACCCACAAGGGATCGGCGTTCCAGTACGGCTGGTGGGGTTACGTCGACAAGGACCTGCGGGCGGTGCTCGGTGCCCCGGTCGCCGGTGGCCCCGGGCGTACCTTCTGCGGCAACGGCAACCTGGGCGCGTGCCGGCAGATCCTGCTGGACACCCTGCGCACGGCGGCGGCCACCCCGGCCACCACGACCTACCCGGGCGACGCCAGCTGCGCGGCCGGCGACCAGTGGTGCGCCGACGCGATCATCCAGTCGCCGCTGGGCGGCATCAAGCACGCCACCATCGCCTGGCAGAACCGGCCCACCTACCAGCAGGTGGTCTCGTTCCCGGCGCGCCGCGGCGACGACCTGACCAACCTGGCCGCCGGTCGGTCGGTGACCGCCTCCAGCAGCCAACTCGGCAACGGCGCCGCCCGGGCCGTCGACGGGAACCTCGGCACCCGCTGGGCGAGTTCCTGGTCGGACAACCAGTGGATCCGGGTGGACCTGGGCAGCGTCCGGCAGGTCGGCCGGGTGGTGCTGGCCTGGGAGGCGGCGTACGCCCGGTCGTACCGGATCGAGGTCTCCAGCGACGGAAGCACCTGGCGGCCGGTGTGGTCGACCACGGCGGGCGACGGCGGCACCGACGTGGTGGCCTTCACCCCGCAGCAGGCCCGCCACGTCCGGATGACCGGCCTCACCCGCGGCACCTCCTACGGCTTCTCCCTGTGGGAACTGTCCGTGTACGCCCACTGAACGCGATCGGCCGTGGCCCGGGGCTGCCCCCGGCCACGGCCGATGCGACTGGATCCGTACCGGTGGGTCGTCGTCGACGGCCCACCGGCCGGCGGGTCAGGCGAGCGCGATCTGGTCGCCGGAGACCTTGACGTCCTTGCGTCCCAGCGGCGCGGGGGACGGACCGGACTGCACCGAGCCGTCCTCGATCGAGAACCGGCTGTTGTGGCAGACACAGTTGATCGTGCCGCCCTCGATTGTCGTCACGTTGCACCCCTGGTGCGGGCACTTCGGGTCGAAGCCACGGAACTCGCCAGGCGACGGCTGGGTGATCACGATCCCCTGGGCGGACAGGATGGCGCCCCCGCCGACCGGAATGTCGCTGGTCCGGGCCAGGGACTGGCTGTCCTGGCGGCCGCCCCCGCCCGCGTCGCCGGTGTTCGTCACCTGCGGACCCGGGCTGGTGTTCGCCGCGCCGTCGTCGTCCCCGCCGCCGCAGGCGGCCAACATCGCCGCCGCCCCGGCCGCACCCGCACCGGCCAGCAGCGCCCGCCGTGTCCGCACCGGCCGCACCCCCGCCACCTGGTCGTCAGTCATCCCCGCACCCTCCTCGGCTACCACCGTGCATGATCCTCGTCAGGTTTTCGCAACCCGGACCACTCTGCCTGGCGGTTCACCCGATCGACCACTCGCTTGCGCCTACGCCATTGGCCGGAGGCCCGGTCAGCCGGCCGCGACGCTCTTGCGTCCGGCACGCGCCTTGGTCCCGGTCGTCTTGGTCGCGGTCGTCTTCGCCCCGGTTGTCTTGGTCGCGGTCGTCTTGTTGCCGTTCGCCTTGGCCGCGCGGGCGGTGGCCGCCGCCGCACCCTTGGCCGTGCCGTCGAGCTTGAGCACGGTACGCAGGAACTGCCCGGTGTGGCTCTCGGCGACCTCGGCGACCTCCTCCGGGGTGCCGGTGGCGAGCACGGTGCCGCCCCGGTGCCCGCCCTCGGGACCCATGTCGATCAACCAGTCGGCGCTCTTGATCACGTCGAGGTTGTGCTCGATGGTGATCACCGTGTTGCCCTTGTCGACCAGGCCCTCCAGCACCATCAGCAGCTTGCGGATGTCCTCGAAGTGCAGGCCGGTGGTCGGCTCGTCGAGCACGTAGACCGTCCGCCCGGTGGAACGCTTCTGCAACTCGGAGGCGAGCTTGACCCGCTGCGCCTCACCACCGGAGAGCGTCGGCGCCGGCTGACCAAGGCGTACGTAGCCCAGACCCACGTCGACAAGGGTCTTGAGGTGCCGGTGGATGGCCGGGATGGCGGAGAAGAACTCCGCCGCCTCCTCGATCGGCATCTCCAGCACGTCGGAGACGGTCTTGCCCTTGTAGTGCACCTCCAGGGTCTCCCGGTTGTACCGGGCGCCCTTGCAGACCTCGCACGGCACGTACACGTCGGGTAGGAAGTTCATCTCGATCTTGATCGTGCCGTCGCCGGAGCACGCCTCGCAGCGGCCACCCTTGACGTTGAACGAGAACCGACCGGGGCCGTACCCGCGCACCTTGGCCTCGGTGGTCTCGGCGAACAGCTTGCGGACGTGGTCCCAGACACCGGTGTAGGTGGCCGGATTGGATCGCGGCGTACGCCCGATCGGCGACTGGTCGACGCCGACGACCTTGTCCACGTGCTCCAGCCCGGAGACCCGGGTGTGTCGGCCGGGCACCAGCCGGGCACCGTTGATCTGGTTGGCCAGCACCGCGTACAGGATGTCGTTGACCAGTGTCGACTTGCCGGAGCCGCTGACCCCGGTGACCGCGATCAGCTGGCCCAGCGGGAAGCTCACCGTCAGGTTGCGCAGGTTGTGCTCGCGGGCGCCGTGCACCACCAGTTCCCGGCCCGGGGTCTGCGGCCGGCGGCCCTTCGGGGTCGGGATCTCCCGCCGACCCGACAGGTACGCCCCGGTGATCGACTCCGGGTTCGCCAGTAGCGCCGGCACCGAGCCGCTGTGCACGATCTGCCCACCGTGCTCCCCCGCGCCCGGCCCGATGTCGACGATCCAGTCGGCGGTGCGGATGGTGTCCTCGTCGTGCTCCACCACGATCAGCGTGTTGCCCAGCCCACGCAGCCGGACCAGGGTCTCGATCAGCCGGTGGTTGTCACGCTGGTGCAGACCGATGGAGGGCTCGTCCAGCACGTAGAGCACACCGACCAGCCCGGAACCGATCTGGGTGGCCAGCCGGATGCGCTGCGCCTCGCCACCGGACAGGGTGCCGGCCGGACGGTCCAGGGACAGGTAGTCCAGACCGACGTCGAGCAGGAAGCGCAGCCGGGCGTTGATCTCCTTGAGCACCCGCTCGGCGATCAACTTCTGCCGGTCGGTCAACTCGATGCCGGCCAGCAGGTCGGCGCACTCACCGACGGACAGGTTGCAGACCTCGGCGATGCTGCGCCCGGCCAGCGTGACGGCGAGCACCTCGGGCTTGAGCCGGGCACCGCCGCAGGCGGCACACGGCACGTCGCGCATGTAGCCCTCGTACTTCTCCCGCGACCACTCGCTCTCGGTGTCGGAGTGCCGGCGCTCGATCCACTGCACCACGCCCTCGAAGCCGGTGTAGTACGAGCGCTCCCGGCCGTACTTGTTGCGGTAGCGCACGTGCACCTGGTCGTCGGAGCCGTGCAGGATCGTCTTCTGCGCCCGCGACGGCAACGCCCGCCAGGGCGTGTCGATGTCGAAGTGCTGGGCCTCGCCGAGGGCCTCCAGCAGGCGCAGGAAGTATTCCAGGTTGTGGCCGGTGGCCCAGGGCTGGATCGCGCCCTCGCGCAGGGTGCGCTCCGGGTCGGGAATGAGCAGCTCCGGGTCGACCTCCTTCTTGGTGCCCAGGCCGGTGCACTCCGGGCAGGCGCCGTACGGCGCGTTGAAGGAGAAGACCCGCGGCTCCAGATCCTCGATCGCCAGCGGGTGGTCGTTGGGGCAGGCCAGGTGCTCGGAGTAGCGGCGCTCCCGCTCCGGGTCGCCCTCGGGCACGTCGACGAAGTCGAGCAGGACCAGGCCGCCGGAGAGCCCCAGCGCCGCCTCGACCGAGTCGGTGAGCCGCTGCTTGGCGCTGGGCTTCACGCTGAGCCGGTCGATCACCACCTCGATGGTGTGCTTCTCCTGCTTCTTGAGCTTCGGCGGGTCGGTGAGCTGGTGCACCACGCCGTCGACCCGGGCGCGGGCGTACCCCTTGGCCTGGAGTTCGGCGAACAGGTCGACGTACTCACCCTTGCGACCGCGTACCACCGGGGCGAGCACCATGAACTTGGTGCCCTCGGCCATCGCCAGGACCCGGTCGACGATCTGCTGCGGACTCTGCTTGGAGATCCGCTCGCCGCAGACCGGGCAGTGCGGCTCGCCCACCCGGGCGAACAGCAACCGCAGGTAGTCGTAGACCTCGGTGATGGTGCCGACGGTGGAGCGCGGGTTACGTGAGGTGGATTTCTGGTCGATCGACACCGCCGGGCTCAGGCCCTCGATGAAGTCGACGTCCGGTTTGTCCATCTGGCCGAGGAACTGTCGGGCGTACGACGACAGCGACTCGACGTACCGGCGCTGCCCCTCGGCGAAGATCGTGTCGAACGCCAGACTCGACTTGCCCGACCCGGACAGCCCGGTGAACACGATCAGCGCGTCCCGGGGTAGGTCGAGGCTGACGTCACGCAGGTTGTGCTCGCGTGCGCCACGGATGATCAGACGGTCGGCCACGGTCCGTGTACTCCCGGGTGAGGATGACGAGGAGGATCTGTCCGCTTCGGGATCAACCCAGCCTTTGGGATCAACCCAGCGGTTGTGCCAGCGCGGAGAGCGCGCCCCGGCAACTGTAGACCCGCCCTACGACAACTTCCCCCCGCCACACAACCCCACCCCACACTCCCT